>CAILMK010000099.1 GCA_903835275.1 uncultured bacterium
ACGAATAAAAAAACCATTTGGAAAAATGACCCCAATGATATTCATTCTTTAAGTGAAGTGACCGTAAGGCAAATTATCGAGGATCACACCGGAAATATTTGGGTAGGTACAGAGGGCGGCTTGAACTTGTATCAGGAAAAAACAAACAACTTTAAAATATTCAGGAAAAGCGATTACAATTTACAGTCATTAGGCGGGAATTTCATTTACTGTTTGTATGAGGATAGTCGCAAAGTATTATGGGTAGGTACTTATGATGGTGGAATCACTGGTATGTTTCATCAACAGCCCGCATTTGAAACTTATACTCATCATTCAGAAGACCCAAACTCTTTAAGCAATAATTCAATACAAGGATTCCTGGTGGATTCACACAAAAACCTTTGGATTGGAACAAACACCGGTGGGCTAAATAAATTCGATCCTTCAAAAAAGATATTCAGTCGCTACATTTACGATGCAAAAAACTCAAAACAATGTCTATCCAGTGATGCTATTATGGCACTTGATGAAGATGCCAAAGGTAATATATGGGTAACTACAGCAAGCGATGGATATAATTCCCTTGATCCTCAAACAGGAAAAGTAACACAATATTTTCATACTCATGAACATCCTGATATTCCAAGTCAGGGTCCGGTATTCAGCGTAAATTATGATCGTAATAATAACTGTATATGGCTGGGTACTTTTAGTCAGGGACTAAATAAAATGGATCTGGTTACTGAAAAAATTGAGAGATATCATCCTGAAGTTATTGATAGTGGAAACAACGCCAGTGATTTCATTATTACTGCATCTCAACTTGACGGAAATGGTATTATTTGGCTAAGTACTTTATCGGGATTTGGTTACTTTAATACCCATACTAAAAAATTCAAAATGTGGCGGGCAGATAAGTCCAAAAAATTTGGGATGAATAGTAGTTTTGTAAATGCTCTTAGCCTGAAAGATGACAAGGTATGGTTTGCCACGGATATGGGAGTTCATGTTTTTGATAAAAAATCTGAGCACTTCCGTTTCTTCACTGCTAAAGATGGTTTGCCGGATAACCTTATAAATTCAGTTGAAATAGATGCGGAAGGCAATGCCTGGGTTGCTACCAACAAGGGGCTGTCGTGTATAATGTGTCCTAAAGGTGGTTTTAATGTTGAAAAAAGCAATAAGGAACAGCCGGTAATCATCAAAAATTATGATGTTATGGATGGTATCCAGGGCAATGAGTTCAACAGTAATTCTTCCTTCGCTGACAAAGACGGCAATCTGTATTTCGGAGGACAAAACGGATTTACTATTGTGCATCCTCAATTGATCCATGAAAACATAAATGTTCCTCCAGTCTATCTTACGGATTTCATGCTGTTCAATAAATCTATATCTCCGGATGATACGCTGCACTTGTTTAAAAATACATTTACATTTGCTGATCATGTAGATCTTAAATACAACCAGAATGTATTTTCCATTTCTTTTACAGCTTTGAATTATAAAAATCCTGAACGGATCATTTATCAATACCGCCTGGATGGATTTGACGATAACTGGGTAACGGTAGCAGCGGATAAGCGTTTTGCTACTTATACAAACCTTGATCCCGGCAATTATAAATTCCGGGTGCGTGCCAGCATGGATGGCCTGCATTGGAGCGAAAAAGAAGCGAGTGTGGACATAAATATAAACCCACCATTCTGGAAAACGATTCCTTTCAGGGCAGCAAGCCTTATTTTTTTAGTAATTCTTATAGTTGGATCTGTCAGATTTTATCTTGAAAGGAATTTTAAAAAGAAACTTGTACTTTTAGAACGGCAGCAGGAAGTGGCGCGCATCCGCGGAAGGATAGCCCGCGATATTCACGATAATATCGGTGCGGAACTGACACGCATTTCCCTGTTAACGGAAGTGGCAAGAATAGAAAATCCGGGGATCAATCATACTTCCTTCACAAAACTTTCAGATGCCTCGAGGGAAATTACAGGGCACCTGGGTGTAATCGTCTGGTCAGTAAATCCGCTGCATGATAACCTGATAAGTATGCTAAGTTACATGCGCAATTATATCCTGCATTTCCTGGAGGAAACGGATGTGCATTGTGAAATTGATATTCCTGAAGAAGCAGAGGAAAAGATCATCCATCCGGAAGTAAGGAGAAATTTATTCCTCATTTTAAAGGAAGCCTTGAATAACACAATAAAATATGCAGGAGCTAAAAATATTTTCGTCACATTCCTCATCACAGGAGAAAATTATGTGATGAAAATTGTAGATGACGGTAAAGGAATGGATATGGGCGTAAAGCCTACCGGAAACGGCTTGATCAATATGCAAAACAGGATGGATACCATTGGCGGTGACATGCACATCATATCCTATCCCGGCAAAGGAACAACTATTATAGCTGAAGGTAAATTATTTTAATTATGATAAAAGTAGCCATCGTGGAAGACCACAAGGACATCAGGGAAAGCATCACCAACCTGATTAATGCAACTACCGATATGCACTGCGTTGGTGCTTACGGAAACGCTGAAGACTTCATGGAAGCATTTGATTCCATCGAGCCGGATGTTGTCCTGATGGATATTAATTTGCCGCGCCTGAACGGCATTTCCTGCGTGGAGGCTTTAAAACCCAAACGCCCCACAACGCAGTTTCTGATGGTCACTGTGTTTGAAGATAATGACAAGATATTTGATTCCCTGTGCGCCGGGGCAACGGGATATGTGCTCAAAAATACCCCTTCAGAGCAAATGTATGAAGCCATCAGGGATATTAACAAGGGAGGTTCCCCTATGTCCGGGATTATTGCGCGCAAGGTGGCAGCATCCTTCCATAAAAGCACACCAAACCCGGATACAGAAGTATTATCCAAAAGGGAAAACGAAATACTCGCCTTGTTATCCAAGGGCTACCGGTATAAAGAGATCGCAGACCTGCTTTTCCTGAGCACTGAGACGATCAGGACGCACGTCCGGAATATATATGAAAAGCTCCATGTACGATCCCGTACAGAAGCCCTGAACAAGGTATTTCCGCGAGGAGGCACCTCCGGTAAACTCTCGCTTTTTACTACTTTTTTGCGATTGTAATAGCACTGCCGGGCGCATATATTTGCTTATATCACATTTACACATATAAGCACTATGGGCCTGATTACAGAACTATTCAAAAAAAACGTCGACAAGACGATACAATTCCGCGGACAGGGCTACTCCGAGGAGGGTGCCTTGCATCATGCAGAGCAACGTTTCCAGGCTTGGATGCGGGAACGCGATGAGACCG
>CAILMK010000100.1 GCA_903835275.1 uncultured bacterium
CCTTGGGTAATGATCATGATGACATTAATGGTGCTTGTTCTGATTTTATTTACTTATGTTGATATCAGCCATCCTGAAACGCGGGGAACAACGGAAACCTTTGGACTTATATTTCCTGTTTTTATGCTTACGTATCTGCCGGGTTCGGTCTATTTCGGAGCACGTAAAAGATTCACTAAAAATAAAAAACTGCAAGAAAGCATGACTTATGATTTCAGCCCGAAGAAAATTTCTGTAAAGGGTGAAACTTTCATCATGGAATTAGATTGGAAGAAACTCTACGAGGTAAAGGAATTAGGTGGATGGTTATTATTATATCAAAATAGTAAAATGGCGAATATTATTCCGGTGGAATCCTTCGGAAATCAATTCGGGGAATTTAAAAACCTTGTAAAAAGTATTCCGGAATTGAAGTATAAATTCAGGGAGTGATTTGATTTCTTTCCTGACTCATCAGTAGCACCGGCAATCCCGCACGTGCGGGACTGAATGACAACTCAAAATGTCAATCAAATCGTAAATCAAAAATCGTACATCGTAAATTATCCGTGCGCCTGCTTTTCCTTTTCCATCAAGGTAAACATAATCCCCTCTTTCATGGCGTAATCGGATACTATGAGTTTTTTGATATGAAGGCGTTTCATAATGAAATCCACCATCAAAATGCCTATCGAAATCATCTCCACACGGAAGGCGATCAGCCCGGGCATTACAGATAATTCCTCGCGAGTGGAATTAAGCAATTTATCACGTATCTCGCGGTAACTGGATAAATTCATCAGGTGATGTACAAACGGAAATGTTTGAGCCTGCGAATGGAACATTTCCATGTCAATATCTGAGATGGATTCAAATGTTCCCGATGCTCCAACAAGGGTACGGATAAAATAACGGTCAGCGTTTTCCCAAAGCGGTTCCAGTTCGGAATCAAGAAATGCTTCAATGGCTTCCCTGGTATTTGTATCCATAGGATCAGCATGGGGGAATAGCTGGTTCAGGCGCGATACACCAATCAGAAAACTTTGTTTCCAAAACATTTCATTTTCATCGGCAATAATAAATTCAACACTACCACCACCAATATCCATGATAAGATGTGGTTCCTCACCCAGTGGTACTGCATGGCGCACGCCGTTATAGATAAGTTGCGCTTCATCATCCCCGTCTATGATTTGCACGGGAGCCTTCAATATAATTTCAAATTCCTCCTGGAATGCAGCAGCATTGGAGGCAATACGCAAGGTAGCGGTTCCGTAGATCTGTATATTTTCAACTTGAAATTTATCTATAATGTCACGGAAATCACGGGCTGCTTTTAATCCGCGCTCGTATGCATCCTGTTGGATCTTTCCTTCAATGAAGGCCTTGTTGCCAAGCTTGACCGGAACCTGAAGCCTGTCCAGTATTTTAAACTGCCTGCCCTCCCACTCCACCACAATCTGGTGAAAGGTATTGGTACCAAGGTCTATTATTGCCGCGCGTTGTAACATCCCGTATTATAAAAACTCAAAATTAACGTAAATATTTCATGCTGTGCACAAGTTTGGAAATTTAGCGCGACCTCATCCCCAACCCTTCTCCGAAGGAGAAGGGGGCAGTTTCGTTCTTTATCGCATCAACCAAAGCACTTGTTAAAGTTGCCAACTTTTAAAAAGTTGGCAACTTTGTCCTGGCGCGAAACGACCAAACCACGCGGGTTTATATTCTACGTCGTAGAAACCCGCGAGGTTTTATAAGCGAGTAGAGCGACTCCCCTCTCCTTTGGAGAGGGGCCGGGGGTGAGGTCAAAAAAAATCCGCCCCAAGATCGGAGCGGAAACATTTACGGCGTATGTTGATTTGTGTGGGTTAGAAATTGAAATTTGCTTCTTCACCGCATTCAAGGCGTGCACGCAAAATCAGGTCCTTATAGTTTTGCAATTTTTCAGAGTATAATTCCTCCTGTGCCGCCCACTTGGTAGGAAGTTGTGAGATGCCACTTTGCCTGCGGAGCATATATTCAGAATACGCATAACGGATATGTTTTTCCGCCTGCATTTTTTCATATTTATATGCGGCATTCAGCAGAGCAGTTTGCCAGTCTGCAGAGGCTTCAATGGAAATTTGCTCACCGGCATTTTTCAATATCTCCACCGCTGATTCAATGGCACTATATTCTGCACGCTTGCGTAATTCAGTTTCATATACATCAAACAGATCCAGCAGCCTGCGGTTTTCAAATTTGCGAATGAATTCTTCCAGTACACCCGGCTGGGTGATTTCCAAACGGGGCTTGCAAAGCATGGCGTCTTCCACACTCTGGTACAGGTCTTCAGAAAATTGTTTTTCCTTGATCCCCAAATATCTTTTTTCCTTGTCTCCCCTGATGTCAGCCAGGTTCATCAATTCATCCGTGCCCATGTTGTTATCATAGAACGTATACCATGCAGGTATTGCTACGTGCCCTGCTTCATAAGGCTCCTTGCGGAAACCTTCCAGGTCCTGCCAGCTATCCAAAGGATTTGGTTCGCTATAAAAATCGCTGTTTACGTATTCTACATATAGATTAACCTCTTCCTGCGTCACCGCATCAAGGAAAGGGCACTCTGATATATTTTTTTCCCAATAAAAGAAATCGAACACAACTTCCATTCCCGGAATATTGATCTTTTCAGCCCTCCAGAGGCATTGTAAATTAAATAGCTTCTTCTGCTGGATTTCCCAGAGAAGTTCCATGGCACAAACAAGGTCATCATTTACATTCTGCTCCTGTTCTTTCAAAAACTGCGGGGAATACTGGAGATATTGTGCCTTGCGTATTGAATATGCCTGGATAAACTGTCTGACGCTTGCCTCTTCATAATGTGAAAAGAACTCCTGGTAGCGTGGACCCTCCAATTCATGGGCAATATCAGATGCGAGCCTGCTTTTTTCAGACTCCTCCATTAGGAATTGTTGGATATTAATCTCTAGCACAGGCTTATCTCTTTTGTTTCTCATATTTCGCCCTAAATTAATTAATTAGGATAAGGCGAAATTAGCAGTAACAGCTAATCGAATTACGGCAAATTCACTATTTAATGCTCATAGTAAGGTTTCCGTACTATTTGCAGGAAAATGGA
>CAILMK010000101.1 GCA_903835275.1 uncultured bacterium
CTATATATATAGGTAAAGATGCCGAAGTGATGGAGGGTTGTTTAATACGAGGTCCTTTTGCCCTTGGCGAACATAGCACTTTGAAACTTGGTGCTAAAGTTTACGGAGCAATTACTATTGGTCCGCATTGCAAAGTAGGCGGTGAAGTCAGCAATTCTGTTTTCTTCTCCTACAGCAATAAAGGTCATGATGGATTTGTTGGTAATGCCGTTATAGGAGAATGGTGCAATATCGGCGCAGACTCTAATAATTCCAACCTGAAAAACAATTACGAAGAAGTAAAGATCTGGGATTTTGCTGCGAAGAGTTTTGTGAAAACAGGGCTTCAATTCTGCGGACTTTTCATGGGTGATCATTCCAAATGCGGAATCAATACCATGTTCAATACAGGTACTGTTGTAGGAGTAAGCTCCAATATTTTCGGTGGAGGATTTCCAAGGAATTATATTCCATCCTTCAGCTGGGGCGGTGCATCCGGTATGACGGATTATAAACTTGATAAAGCCTTTGATACCGCCTCCAAAGTGATGGAAAGACGCGGTATAAAACTGGATGAAACAGAACAAAAGATATTGGAGCATATTTATACGCACCTCCGATAAAAATCGAAGATTTTTTAATTTCCCCTCCTGTTTTTAGGAGGGGTGCCTGAAAGGCGGGGTGGTTAAAACTGAAACATAGAAAAATTCAATACATGAGAAATAAAATTATAGCCGGAAACTGGAAAATGTACACTACTGTTGAAGAAGGTGTCGCATTGGTAAAAGCATTGGACGCAGGTCTTGCAGGGAATGATCTTGCGAATAAAACAGTCATCGTTATTCCGCCGGCATTGCACATTGTTTCCGTACTTGCAGAAGCTAAAAAAGCAGGAAAAGTACATTTAGGCGCACAGAATTGCCACTACGAAAAAGAAGGCGCTTTTACCGGGGAAATTTCTCCGAGAATGCTGAAAGATGTGGGTGTGGAATATGTAGTATTAGGCCACTCCGAAAGAAGGCAATATTTCAAGGAGGATAACGGATTGCTGGCTGTAAAAACTGGAGCCGTTCTTGCAGAAAACCTGATCCCGATCTATTGCTGCGGAGAAACTTTGGAACAACGCGAAAGTGGAAAATACAAAGAGGTAGTTCAGCAACAAATTGAAGAAGGATTATTCGGACTTTCTGCTGAAAATATCAGCAAGGTTATCGTAGCCTACGAACCCGTTTGGGCGATAGGAACCGGCAAAACAGCTTCCCCGGAACAGGCGCAGGAAATGCACCATTTCATCCGTTCATTATTTGCAACAAAATACGGTCAGGATATAGCTGCAAATCTTCATATCCTCTATGGTGGAAGCGTAAAACCAAACAATGCAAAAGAATTATTCTCCCAACCCGATATTGATGGTGGATTAGTTGGCGGCGCAGCCTTGAAAGCAGAAGATTTTCTTGGGATAATAAATGCATAATTTTATAGAGTTGCCAACATTCTGAGAGTTGGCAACGCTGAATATGTTTCGGATTTCTATGTCGTAAATTAAATGCTCTTTAAGCATGAATTCGTTAGATCAATTCGCTGTAATACACAACAAAATAAACTTTGGCGTTAGGTGTCTTAGAATAACTTTTATTGCCTTTCTCTGCTTTGCATTTTTCTGGTACGAAGTAGATTTCAAAACCGGCATAATAATATTCCTTATTCTTGAATTCTATATTGTAATGTTCGATAAATACATCGAGTTAATCAGCTTTGACGGCATTCAACTTACTGTTAAATACACAAAATGGTTTAGGGAGAAAACATTAAACTTAAGCCTAACGAATGCGACAGTAAAAATCGAAAAAGTTGGCGGTTACAGAGGTGGAACTTCCTTTCTAATCACAATAAACAAAGATAATAAAAAAGTTTTTGAGGTGGATAGTAATAATGGGTTTGACAAATTTACTTTTCAAGAGTTTGCAGCAAAGCTTATTAATTACACGCAGGGAGAAACCGCCGAATCAAGCTCCATCGGAGCGTAGGTTTGGTAGAAAAACAATCCATTCCTTTTTTCAAGCACCATGGGGGCGCAGGTTCTAAAGACCGCATTTCTAAACCTACGTCCTTACAGGACTTAAAACTCAACAAACGTATTTTTCTACCAAAACTACGTCCCTCCGGGACTGAAGGCATATTGAAGCGTTGAGAGTTGCCAACTTTTAAAAAGTTGGCAACTCTAGTTTGTATCTTTGCTCCATGCATTACAGAATCAATATCTCCTCGCCTATTCCTGAAGCTTTTGAAATACTCATTGCGGAGCTTTCCGAGATCAGTTTTGAAGGATTTGTAGAGGAAGCCGATAATTTACAGGCTTTTATCAGTAGTGAGATATTTGATAAGCAAGCAGTGGAAGACTTGTTGGAGAGTTATAAAAGCCTTTTTCAGCTGAAATGGGACTATCAACAGGTGGAGGATGAAAACTGGAATGCACTCTGGGAATCCAATTTTGAACCGGTGACCATCTCAGGGAAACTCCACATCCGGGCACTTTTCCATGAGCAGGACGACTCCTACCCTATGGAAATCGTAATACAACCCAAAATGGCGTTCGGTACCGGGCATCATGCCACTACTTCCCTGATCTGTGAATATCTGCTTGAAATGGACATGGAGGATAAGACTGTTTTCGATTTTGGAACCGGTACCGGAATCCTTGCCATTCTTGCTCAAATGCTTGGTGCTAAAGAGGTATGGGCGGTTGATAATGACCCTGTTTGCGTGGAAAATTCTGCCGAAAACTTTGCACTGAATAATACCAACGATATCCATTTGAGGCTCGGGGACATAAATTCCATTCCTGAAATGGTATTTGACCTTATTATCGGCAATATCACAAGGAATGTAATTCTCCAGTATTTACCAGAGATTGGTAACAAATTAAAACAAAATGCATTATTTCTGGCAAGCGGCTTCTATGAAAGCGACCTTGATATGCTGAAATCTGCCGCCTATTCATTAGGTTTGCAAATAGAATCATACAAAGTGAAGGATAACTGGTGTGCAGCATCCTTCCGCAAACTATAACTATGCTCAGGAAGATATTACTTGCAATTATACTTCTCTTATCGGGATCACTTTTTTCTCACCTGCATGCCCAGGCTACAACTGTAAAGGAATTCCCCACCGAACAAAAAGCTTTTATCGAAGAACTGAAAAAGTTCTTCGCTGATGCCATTCAGGAAACATCGAAGCAAACTTTGACGGCATTTATAGATCCGGCAATGCAGGCACAGTTTTCTGCGGATGAAACTTCGAGGATCATTGAGATCTGCAATGTTATGTTGAAACAACACATGAAAGCTTCCGGTGATTTTGATGTTTTCCTCAATACCATGATGGCCATTAAAACTGCTAAGCTGCCTGATGATAAAATACCGGGCATTTGCGAAACAATACTTGATCTTCTTATCAAAAACAAAAAGGACTACCGCGATTTTATCGGTACGGCATTTCTTCTTGTTTCCAAGGGAGAATTGTTTGACAATAACGTAAAACGCTGGACTATTACCGGCACGGATTATACTTTCAAGTTCGTCAAGGAGCCGGTGATCACTTTTACAAAAACAGATCTGCAATTGTATACTCCGGGTGATACATCCTCGATTTTTAATACCAGTGGTGAGTTTTCCGTTACTTCCAACAAATGGCGCGGACATAATGGTGAAGTTTACTGGACAAGGGTTGGATTTACCAGGGATGCTGTTCGCGCCAATTTGAAAAAATACACCATTGATACCCGGAATTCTGAATACACCTCTGATTCGGTTACCTTCTTTTATCCCAAGGTATTTAACAAGGGGATTCTTGGGAGATTTTCAGAAAAAGCAACTTCCACTCACCAGGGCGAGCGAGCTTCCTATCCGAGGTTTACTTCTTACCAGAATATATTCAAGTTAAAAAATGTTTTCAAGAATATAGATTACAAAGGCGGTTTTACATTGGAAGGCGATGAAATAAAAGGAACAGGTACGGATAGCAGTCGTGCTGAAGTAACTATTACCTATAATGGCAAGGTTACAGTGCGTGCACTGTCAAAGTCATTCCTGATCACCCCTGAAAAAATATCGGCAGCCAAAGCGGCGGTTTCAATTTATCTCGATAACGATTCCATATTCCATGGACAATGTGTTTTTAATTTTCTGAATAAACAAAGGAAACTTACTATCAGCCGGAAGGATGAGGGACTTTATGCAGCACCTTTTTCAAGCAGCTACCACCAGGTGGAATTTATTGCTGATAATATCTTCTGGAATATTGATGACCCTGAGATGGACGTCAAATCAATCAGCAGCAGTGCCAAGGAAGCCGTATTTGAATCATCTTTTTTCTACAACGCGGAAAAAATGATCCAGATGCAGGGAATCCTGGACTACCAACCCGTTACAAAATTGCGCACCTTCTATGATAAGCACCAGGATAGAACAGCCACTTTGCAAGATGTTGCCAATTATTTTAACAACGATACAAAGTACATAGAGAACCTGTTATTCCTTTTAGGACGTGAGGGATTTGTGTTTTATGATGCAGAAGGATCACAGGTAATTGAAAAACAAAAGCTGATTCACTATGATAATGCTGCCAACAAAAACGAGGATTACGATGTAATAAAATTCAAATCACTGATTGTTGGAAAACCGAATGGAAAACTTGACCTGAAAACAAATGATTTCAATATACAGGGTGTTGATATTATCAGCATTAGTGATTCACAGCAAACATATTTTGTACCGGAAAACAAATCACTTGTATTGAAGAAAAACCGTGATATGATTTTCGGCGGTCAGGTGCACTCAGGGCGTTTTGACTTCTGGGGAAAAAATTTCTATTTCAACTATGATTCCTTTAAGGTAAATTTATCCAATATTGACTCTGTGAAATTCAAATTCCCGCAGTACGACAGCAATGGTAAATTTGTCCGTATGAGGGACATTCAAAACTCCATCCAGAATGTAAGCGGATACATCAATATTGATTCCCCGAGCAATAAATCCGGACGCATCAACTATGTACAATTTCCGAGGTTTGTTTGTACCAAACAATCCTTTGTATATTACAACAGGCCATCCATTTTCAAAGGTGTTTATACCAAGGAAAAATTCTATTTCAAGGTGGATCCGTTCACGATAGAAAACCTGGATAAATTTACCGCCAAGGGGCTTAAATTTCCGGGGACTTTATACTCCTCTGATATTATCCCCGAATGGAAAAACGCCTTATCCATCCAACCGGATTTCTCTCTCGGCTTCATAGACAAAACACCAAGCAACGGCTTCGTGCTTTACAAGAAAAAGGGAACAGTCACCGGAACATTTGATCTCAGTAACCGCGGTTTCAGAGGTGATGCGGTTGTGGATTACCTGGTATCCCATACCACATCGAAAGATATTATCTATTTCCCGGATTCCATGAATAGCAAATCGGATAAATTCGAAATGCCCGAAGGTGCAGATCCAAAATATCCTCCTGTAATGGGGACAAATGTTTACAATCACTTCCGCCCTTACCAGGACAGCATGTATGTTTTCAAACGCAAGGATCCGATCCAGGTATATAAAGGCAAAATCAATTTTGAAGGATACTTTATCCTTACTCCTGCCGAACTGGTGGGTAATGGTATGACCAAATATGAGAACATCATTCTTAAATCGGAAAAATTCTCATTCTTCTCTGATAAGGTAAAAACAGAAAAGGCAAGTCTTGAACTTACAACAGATGCATCACAACTTTCGGCATTATCTGCCAAGGAAGTAACTGCTAATCTTGACCTGACAAAAGACTTTGCAGATTTTAAAACCAATTCAGATACTGACAAGGTGCAATTACCATCCAACGTATTTGCGACTACACTTAATAATTTCACATACGATATAAAGACGAAGGAAGTCGTCTTTAACCGTGCCTCTCAACAGCAGGTGGATGATGCGTTTTTCATATCCAATAATTCAGAACAGGAGCAATTATCCTTCACATCATCCAAGGCAAATTACAACCTGAACGATTTGAAATTAAAGGCGCATGACGTGCCATTCCTATTGATCGCCGATTCCAAGATAGCCACTCCTAATAGTGAGCTTACCGTTGAGAAAAACGGAGTTATCGGTAGTATCAAAGGCGCTATCATAACTACCAGTGATAAAAACCAGTATCATAAGATTTATGATGCAGTTGTAAATATTTTCAGCAAGAGTAAATTTACAGGATTTGGTTATTGTGATTATATTGATGTTGATAAAAAAGTTACCAAGATCTATTACAACGATATTCATACTACTCCACTAAAAACAACTGTTGCCATAGGAAAAATAGCAGATACATCTCATTTCGCGCTCTACCCTAAAATGCTTTATCAGGGAGAAGTTACACTGTATAGCACCGAGGAAAACCTGTGGTTCAATGGTTTTGTAAAACCCGACCACAATTATCCGGGACTGCGCACAGAATGGGTGGCAATGTCGGATACCATAGAGCCCGAGAATGTGGTATTTGACATGAAAAATCCAAAAGGAATGGATGGAAAAGATCTTTTTTGTGGCACATTTATTAGTGCCGATTCCACAGCCAGTATGTATACTGTATTCTATGGCAAGAAAAACAGTCCGGAGGATAAAGTGGTATTTTCCACTTCAGGGATTTTCTTCTATGAACCGAAGAAAAAAATATTCGTTGTCGGGGAAAAATACAAGCTCAATCCTCCAACAACTGAAGACCCTCTTTTTGTAGGCGGAAATACGTTCAAAATGGATCTTGAAAAGAATACCCTGTATACAGAAGGTATTTATAATTTCAACGCAAAATTCAAGGTGCTGGATTATTCAGTAGCAGGTAGCTATACATTGGATCTGCCAACTTGGAAAGCATCCTTTGATGTTTCAATGATCATTAATTTCCCATTCAATGATGATGCAATGAAGTTTGTAACCAACCTTCTTCTACAAAACAGTTATACCCTCCCTCCTATCAAAATATCGGGCAAATCGACATTCAATGCCTTTGCGATGATGATGAAAGATAAGAAGGACCGGAACAGGATCATCAATGAATTGACAGGATTTGGATACATCGCATCCGCGGATGTAATGAATAAAACATTCTCCATCTCAAAGGTAAAAATGATCTATAATGATTCCTCCAAAGCATTTATTTCCGATGGCGACATAGGGCTTGCCACACTTGGTAAAACAGGCATCAACAAGTCATCGCCGGGAACATTAATGATCAAGGCTTACGGAGGAAAATTTGAAGATGTATTCGGTATCTTCATAGAGCCTACTGCGAATGATTACATCTATTTCAAATTTGTTGGCAGCACACTTAATTATCTGGCATCTGACCTTAACTGTGTGGACAAAATAAAAGAGACAGCGCAAAAAACAGAGAAAATGAAAAAGGATTACAAATTGCAACAATCCACCGTGGAAGAAGTTGCTAAAATCAAAATGAAGCAGGTAGAATGATCCTTTTAATAATTTTACTTTTATCATGCTATTTGCTGGGTGCCATTCCATTCTCAGTAGTGGTGGGTAAACTCTTTTTTGGCAGGGATGTACGCAAGGAAGGTAGTGGAAATCCGGGTGCTACCAATACCATGCGTGTGCTCGGGAAAAAAGCAGGATTCGCTGTTCTGTTTCTTGATATGGGTAAGGGTGCCATTGCAGTCTTTATTGCTTCGCAGTTATATTCATCTGTGAATGGCAGCATCAAAAACCTGACCCCAAAAGAGCTTGAAGCAATTTGTGGCGGACTTGCTATCCTTGGCCATGTCTATTCTCCTTTTTTAAAATTTAAAGGCGGTAAAGGCGTTGCCACTTCCATAGGAACGGTACTTGCCCTGAATCCAGTCATCGGACTTATTATGATGCTTGCCTTTCTGGCAGTACTTATTCTTACAAAATATGTTTCCTTAGGTTCCATCATCGCAGCGGCATTATACCCGGTATTAAACTTAATATTTGATGAAAATTCCTCAAAAATTCTTTTAACATTTTCCATCTTACTGGCACTAATGATCATTATCAAACACAAGGATAATATTAAAAGATTGCTTTCGGGAAATAG
>CAILMK010000102.1 GCA_903835275.1 uncultured bacterium
GTGAACAGGCATTTGCTTCATTTACTTCCGCTTTCAAAGCTTCATCAAACCATAACGCAAATTGCTTTAACGGATCGTGATGAACGCTTGTTTCAGAAAGTTCTGCCTTGGAATATTCGTTACGCAAATGCGATATATTGGACATCTTGATTTTTAGTTTATTTTAATATCTGCTGTGTATGTTTTGCTGTAAGCACCTTGGCAATCACTTTTTCTATAACACCTTTTTCGTCTATGACAAATGTAGTGCGGCGTATCCCCATGTAATGCCTTCCATACAATACCTTTTCTCCATAAACACCATACTGGTTGATGATCTTCATATCAGGATCTGCACCCAGTATGAAAGGGAGATCGTACTTGGCAACAAATTTCCCGTGTGATTTCACATCATTTGGACTTATACCGATCACTTCATATCCAAGTGATTTTAATTCAGCATAATTATCTCGCAAGTTACATGCCTGCTTGGTACATGTAGGCGTATCATCTTCCGGATAAAAATAAAGAACTACTTTTTTACCCTTGAAATCACTGAGTTTAAAAGTTTTTCCTTCCTGGTTTTGAAAAGAAAATGAAGGAGCTTTATCACCTGCTTGTAACGTTGACATAATTTTGTTTATAGATACTACAAAGGAAATGAAATTTTCAGATACAACAGTATTATTTATCCTTACTTATTTGAAGCAGATAAATTTTCCTCAAAACAGACTTACGTGTTTCCCTGTTAACAAAATCTATACTCAGTAATGCAACAGGATAATATGGCAATGCCATAACAGTATCAATCTTATAATGATTGGATGTGTCTGTAATTCCCGGCAATTTTGCCCTTTCAATGCGAAGATAAATCGAAGGAAACCTCTTACATAAACTATCTATACCTTGGGTGTCCCATAATACAGGCACCGCCCTTCTGCTATAATAATTAATGGATTTTGTTGATTCCTGATATGCGAAGAACCTGTTGGCTTCCACCTTGTTTGAATTAATCCATCTTCCAATCGTATTATCACTTTGGAATTTTAACAATGAAGGATATACAGAGGCATCAAGCATAAAATTAGCACCCACCATAGTCAGTACAGCAAGAGCAATATATCTATAATTGCCTGATGGAAATTTAATCAATCCAAGAATGAAAACTAAAAATAAGGCAACTCCTATGATGATGACTATAAAATGTTCCGCCGGGAAAAAATATATACAAAGCGAAAGAGCCAAAACCCAGATTAATGGCAAAAGAAACAGCATAATTGATGCTATTACCTTGTAAAGTTTTATCCCATTCGTTAGTAACCAGGTTATATATTCCGCTGTGATGATGGATGCGAGTGGCATCAAAACATAAATGTAATGCGGTAATTTATACTTGGATAATGAGAGGGCAATAAATCCGAGTAAAAATCCTCCGAAAACAAAATATTGATCACTCTCCTTTATGTAAAATTTGTTTTTGATCACGATCCATACTTTCCGGATCACCCCTAAAAATAAAAACGCCGTCCATGGCAGGAATTCCCACGCAATATTTTGTACAAAAAAGAAAACGGAAGCATCATTTTTCCATTCGCTTTCCCCTGTGATCCTTCCAAAACTTTGCGTCCATAAAAAGAATTTTGGACCCGTTGCACCATATTGTTCATACAAACCATAAAGCATGGGCGCCAGCATCAGGGCAACTATCACTAATCCGGATAGCCATTGCCATTTAAAAATGAGTTTCCAGTTTCTTTTCAGGAATATTTCTGTACCGAAGGCAAATACGGGTATCATAAGCCCTATAGGCCCTTTGGAAAGCATTGCCAGCCCAACACCGATAAATCCAAGGAAACAATGTAAATATTTTCCTGACTTGATAAATGCCGCCAGTTGCCAGATGGCAAAAATAACAGATCCTGTAAGTATGGTATCCGTGCGGACATCATTCACAAAAACAAAAAACATCTGGCAGGATGCCAGCATCAATGCAGCTATATATGCGGTGCTGAAGGAATAATACAAACGTGCCAGCCTGTACGTTGAAAATATGGCAAGGAATGCAAATAATAGCGATGGTAATTTAAATGCAAAATTTGAAATGCCAAAAATTGCATACGAAGTTGAAGATAGCCAGAAAAGCAAAGGCGGTTTATCGAGGTAGTTCTTACCGCACTCCATAACCTGCAAATAATGTTTGGAAACAAGCATTTCGCGGCTCATACCCGCGTATTGCGCCGCATCCACATCCATTACATCAATAAAGAGCCCTATAACGTACACAATGGCAAGAAGAACAAAAGGCAAGAGGTACAGTGCCGGATACTTTTGCAGCAGCTTTGTGATTCTTTCTGGGCCTTCGAGCTTCATAAGGCAAAGTTACTATATCCCCGAATCTTTTTACATTTGTATAAATATTATAAAAATGAGGA
>CAILMK010000103.1 GCA_903835275.1 uncultured bacterium
AAAATAATTGCGAAGGTTTTTAAACTTCATAAATACATTACTTGCTATGAAATAAAACACCACCACATACCAAAGCCGTGATATGAAAAACTTAATGGAAACCGTAAACATGGAGCTACTGAATGCTGTAATAAGTATCCAGGCAAGATTGAAAATAATAACAATTGTAAGGGGGTGCCTGAGTATCTTTTTATCAAACGTGCCGTCAATGATAAGCTTCATGAAAAAGAGCCCCATCATGGCAAGAAGCAGTGGCTCGGTGGGCAAGTCCACACTGACACCGAATTCCTTAAAATCGACCTTTAAGCTCAGGGGAGTACAGAATGCAAGAAACAGAAAAATAGTATCCGGATGATAGATCATCCCCCAGAAAATAAGGATAACGAAAGGCAACAGCATGAACCAGTAGCTCTCGCCAACCATCAATAACATATTAATACTGATGAATACCAGCATTAATGTGTAATAGAGGAAGTTTTCCCTATACTTCTGCAGAAGGCTTCTCATTCATCAAATTTGAGAATTGTTTCTGGAGTTTGTATTTCTTAAAATTGCTGATAAGACCGCATACAATTATGCTACAAGTGAACGCTGATAACATTGCCAGGGCAACGAGCAGACTCCTTAAAGGATATGATTTCTTTTCCGCGGGAACCGCACCACTAATAATAAACTTATGCGATAAATTTTGCCGCGCATCTACCTGTGCCTGGTGCATCTTGGCTTCAATATCGGTCAACTGGTTCACTTCTGATTTCAACTGGTCAGAAAGCTTTTTATGAGTAGGGCCGTATTCAGCAAGTAATTTTTCCTGGTCCTTGATTTCCCGTGCAACAGCTGTATTATTTGACATCAGGGCACGGTTATATTGTTCAGTTAGGATGGCTGGTTGTTCTTCATAATTTAAAACCCCAAGCTCTCCAAGTTTCCTGAGCGAATCCGCAATCAGATTGATATTCTGTTCTTTTTCATGAAAACGGGCTTCAACGATTTTCAAGGCTTCGCCGGCACGCTCCTGCTGCATCTTGGTTTTAAAAGTATCCACATAAGCAGCTATTTCATTCGCCATCAAAGCCGCAGTATCCGGTGATTCATCCAATACGGTTATCGATACTGACATATATTCGGTACGCTCGTACCTGACATTATCATGGTACATCAGTTCAAGGGTAGTACGCGGATATTCTGATTTAGGATCAATGTCATAATGCCTCATCAAGTGGTATTTTTCAGCAATATGAGAAGTTATCTGGTCGGATTCAAGGACTTGCAATAATTGTTCTGCTTCGTTTTCCTGTCCGAATGCCAAAAGGTCCAACTGATCCGCTGTAGTACTTAACAATGCACGGGCAATTGAATTGGTCCTCACAGGATATACAATTACAGTGGATTTGAATTTAGGATGAATAAAAAAGGGTGCGCTGAAAATAAAGGCCAATATTCCTGCACCAAAAGTTGTAATCAGGATAGGTTTTTTGAATTTAACCAAAAAGTCTATCACATTGGCGAAATTAAACTCGCCTTGCCTTTCGGAATTTCCGATCATTTGTTCTTAAATTTAAGTAATTGCAGGAAGAATCCTGGTTTTATTAGTTTCAAAATCAGTGCAAAGGTAAGATTTATACCGCATAATATAAGCATCGCCCCTATCCAACTGCCAATCAGGGCATGACCCCAGTTAAATGTTGCAAATGCAAGGATTATAAATAACCCTGTTTTGGAAAGTTCTTTAAACGACACCCCTATCCCGAATATTGCGTGTGCCTTAATTATTTGCGCTACACTTACAATCATCTGTGTCACAAGGGTGGCGATAACTGCACCCAAGGCTCCATATTGTCTTATCAGCCAGAAATTCAGGATAACATTCACCAAGACCCCTGCTCCGGATATGTAATTCAGGAAACGGATACTGCCATTGGCTGTAAGCAGGGTACCATAAATATATACCGTGGATATGGCGAGTTGCGTAAACATCAGGAACCCAAACACTACTCCAAGATAGGGAGTAGCCTGGGTATTATACAATAAACCCATGATCTCATCGCGAAAATAATAGGATGAAAGCCCGAGTAAAAAGGAAGGTACCATCAAAAGGCTGTAAGTTGTCCGGACAGTATGCTGAACGGATTCTTTTCGCTTTATCATTCCCGTAAAAACGGGAAGCAAAATAGTGGCGAATAAAAAAGCAACCATATTGAATGCATCCAATAAGCGATACGCCTGGGCATAAATACCTGCCTGCATTTTACCATCGGGCAGAAGGCGCTCTATCATCAGGGCATCAATGCGGGTATAAAGAGTCATTAAAATTCCCAATAAGGCATAAGGATAACTTTCCCGCAGGATCACACGGAGATAGGTCGTGTTTATCTTCGGCTTGAAAAAAGTGCTATACCTGAATACCGCGATAAATGCCACGAGAGCTGTTATCATATACGCCAGGCTTTGAGCATAGATATACCATTCTATTTTGAAGGAGGTAGTGAAAAAATTTCCCCAGAGCAAAATGCTGCAGAAAACGATCATTAATCCGCGGTCCAATACGGAGAATAAACTATCAATATTAAATTTATGCAGTCCCGCAAGATTTGCCCGCAAATAAAGGATCAGCGAGGCAAGAGCCTGGTTCAAAAGTATCCACCCCAGAAGGTACATGGAGTAGGCATTGTAACCCAACACTAAACCTCCGATGGCTGAAAGCAGGATGTATACCAGGGCAAGCCCAAGCTTCAGCGGAATGAAGGATGAAATATACTTTGAAAGCTGGGAGGGATTATGTGCAAGCCCCCTTTTGGTAAAGGTATCCAGTCCGGGATCAAGCACTATCTGCAGCCAGAATGAAAAACTGAACAAGGCATAGAACAAGCCATAGCTCTCCTCTCCTACCGCCAACTGAACATTCCTGTCTATACCCAATATCCAAAAAGGCTTGATAAGCAAATTTAAGAGGAGTAAAAGGAAGAGGCTTCTAAAGTGCTTTGACTGCATTTGCGCACAAAGATAAGGACGCAAACGCTAAGGAATATAGGGATTTGCCTAAAATTTTAATCTCGCAGGAGCCTTATTACCATGACTACCACTATATTTGCCTCATGGAAAGAATCGCATTATTCCCGGGTACTTTTGATCCCCTGACACTGGGGCATAACGATATAATAGAACGTGCCTCGGGGATGTTTGACAAACTCTATCTCGGAATTGGTGAAAACTCTTCCAAAAACAACCTTTTCTCTTTTGACAAGAGGGTCACCATGCTAAAGGAGATTTATTCAGGAAATCCCAAAATATCCGTGGAAGGATATAAGGAACTCACAGTGAATTTCTGTAAAAAAATCGGCGCAACCTTTATTATCCGCGGATTGCGTTCCGCCACAGATTTTGACTATGAAAGGAACATCGCTGAAATGAATCATAAACTTGATCCTTCCATAGATACTGTTTTTCTGATCAGCAGGCCTGAATATGCAGCCATTACTTCCACCATAGTTCGGGAAATCCTTAAAAATGGCGGAGATATCAGCCATTTCGTGGACCGTAGGGTGATGAATTATTTGTAGAGAACAGGCTTCCCCCTTTAGGGGGTTAGGGGGTAAAATTCCTCTATTTTTGAAACATAGGATGCCAGTTCATGGTTAATCCTGTTCCCTGTGAAGAAGAGAAAACACCAAACGATACATTCTTGTTTTTGGAATGGTGCAATTCAGGGATTAAAACCCCGCATAAAACACCTACCCCAAAACCTACCGCACAATCGGAAGGAAAATGTGCAAGAGCCGCCACCCTCATGTAACCAATGGTCAGAGGTGGAATGGAAGCCGCGCCGTACATTAAAATTTTACTGCCACAGCTCATATCAGGATGATAATCACAGAACACCTTTGCCAGAAAAAAAGATGCGGCAGCCGTTGATGCCACATGCCCGCTATAGAAGGAACTTCGGTCATAACCGCTATTTCTATCCCCTAGTGGAAGGCTCTCATAATAACTTGCCGGGCGGTACCTGTTTATAAAAGTAGGGCCAAGGAAACTATAGTTGTAAACTGTAAAAGTCAATACCTGGGATTCGTAATACATAGCAAGGATCTTGACCCAATCCTTCCTTACTTTTTTATCTGCGATGATAGTTGCCGGAAGGAAAACCAATAAACCCGTCATGGTATAGTCAGAATATGTGGCGAACTTTTTTGACTGGGACGCATCCTGGTGAAGGGCCCATTTATCTATTGAATTAAGGTCGGTCCTGTCAAGGTCCTGTAATTCCTGATCCGTGATTACTGATTTACGTTTTATTCGTGATATTGCAGGCGCATCTGTTCCCAGCCCAACTGCAATAACCGCTGCAGTTATCCAGTAGTTTTCCCTATATACGGGTTGAATAGGAATAGTTACAGTTACAGAATCACCAATCACTGGATTATTTTTAAGCTGGGCTTTGGAAGTGTTCGAGATGCAAAGGCAAATAAATAATGCGAGAAATAAATTTATGTGTGTTTTCATTGGAAATAATCAATTATTATGCGACCGGCCCTGAAGAACCGGAAAGAAAAAGTTGAACGCCTTCAGGCGCAATATTATTTAGATTTTTAAAATTTGCAATTTAAAACAAAGCCATTGTACACTCCGTCGGTGGCGGGTATAAAGCAAACTTCTTTTCTTCCCCAGCGGTGAATGTGTGTTGCATAAACTATGTTGGTGGAAAGCATTCCGATACCTGCGCCAATCAGGACATCACTTTCCCAGTGCTGGTCATTGATCATCCTGAATGCAGCAACTGATGTAGCAAGTGCATAAGCGCCTATTCCATACCAGGGGCTTTTATACCTGAACTCCCTGTAAACAATGGTAGCCGCGCAAAAGGCGTTAGCGGTATGTCCGGATGGCAAAGACACGAATGCCTGTGCATCCTTTTCCCGCACACTAAGCGGAACGCCCTTTAATCCTTGTGCATAACTATAGGGCCGTTCCTCATGCGTAATATATTTCATAGGGAAAACAATTGCGTTCATTATGATTTCTGATTTTGCAATCAGCAATGCCGTATTGAGTACATCATTCTTACATTTGACTTTAAGGGCAAGCAGTGCAGCGAATTCCACATAAGGCGAAAACTGCAAATAATCATCTATTTTCGAACCTTTTCCATTAGTAAGTTTCAATATCTCCGTCCTGGCCTGCCGGCTGCTATATAAACCATGGTTTCCTATCGTGGTTACTCCGTAAATAATAAGTGCCGCGGGTACAATCATGGAAGGGAGAAGTTTTGTTTTTAACCCTGCATCATCCGGTACCACATGTACTGAATCGGATTTAAAGATAAAATTTGAATTTCCGGGTTTTGCGCTTTGCGCACAAGCAATTTGCTGAATACTGGATAGAATAATAAGAAATAATATTGTCTTTTTCATGGTGTTAGTTATTGTGCTGCCTAATGAACAGCTAAATTAGTTGTAATGTTCATATCGTTTTGGATTTTCGAAAAAATACATTAAGAAAATTTTTTGATCTGTCCTCATCAGGTGAACCGGAGCCCTGTCCGTTGGATAAGATTGGTCATTGATATAAGTATAGTTCTCGATCCCACAACTGAACTGGTCCCAGATGCGTACAGCCAGCCTGGGTCTTAAAATAATCATGGTATTTACCTGTGGTAGCCCTACGTACGCATGAGCCCAATAATAATATGCAAGCATAGAAAGACTTGTCAGTCTGCCTATGTTGAGGGTTCCTTCAAATTTTCCTTCAAAACCTGCACCATAGTGGTATTTCCTGAATGATGCAGTATCCAATCCGTAATCAATGGCATTTGCTGCCAGTGGCACCGCAGCAATATGTATGGAAGTAAATAGAGTGGATTTAAAAATCAAGGGTATTTTAGAAACTGCTCCGACTCCAAAGCCTGCTGTTGCCACTTCAAAAAAGGGGTTATGCCAGTAATCGTAATGCTGGAATCCACCCACTAAAGATAGTGTATTTCCCAACTGTACATTTTGCCCGTATAAAATTCCATACCCGCCTAAATTATCCATGACTTTATATTTTCCATAGTCAAAATCCGTCCTGAGCCTGAAAAAATCAAAAGGTTTGCGTTTCCTGGGTTCAAATGGATTGCCATAGTCTATTTGCAAATTAAGCATACCCACAGATTGTGTTTTGGCTGTTATACCATCAGCAGAATTGTGAACACCACCATAGAGGGTAAAATTTGCAGGCTCCTTCTGGTAGACTTCGTGAGGAGTTACACGGGTGGTTTTGCCCTGTATAAGACGGTTAATCCCCCTGATAGGATCTATTATGCCTGCACCAATTTCACGGAAGACCCGCTCCCTCCCTGTTTTAGTATCGTCAAGAATATTTGAACTCATCCGGTACAGTATCTCGCCAAGCAATGAGCCATTTATGGTTGTATTTATTATATCATTATAAGACGGCAAGGTGTTTTCCCCGAAATATTCATAAAAAAAACTTCCTTCAAAAGAAAAGCACGCAGACTGGTAGTAATTATAACCATCGGAACGACCTGCATTAAAAGTTAGGGATCCGGAGTAAGGATGTCCAAAAAAATTGATGCCGAATCCATCCACATCCCATACCCAACCTGTCTTCAGGTTATGGTGCCAGGAATTTAAACTGATGTGTGCATAATCCGCTTTTAATATATATCTATCCATTGCAACAGTAGCTGCATCAATGCTGAATGCTTCAAGCGCAGATTCCCAAAGGGGATATTTTTTATTGTATATGTAATCAACGTACACAAGGTCAACGAAAAAATCA
>CAILMK010000104.1 GCA_903835275.1 uncultured bacterium
CTCTGGGCCCTTCGCTTAATGTAGGGATTTGAGCACGGCGTTTGAGTTCAGTCCAAGAATATTTGCCAGAATAAATATCTGTGATTTCTAAGCTGTTCTCAACTAAAAAATCTTTTAGCGTAATTTCATTTTTGTTTTTAGTGTTTGCCCAAGCAACCAGTTCTACAACTAAACGCGTTATATTGAGCTTTAGTGCAGATTTTAGGTTTTGTAATACGCGATCCCTAGCGACTCGATCAAATTGGATATGGCACCCTGTTGGTAATAAACCAAACCCCTTATCAACAGATTCTTTTAAAGAAGCTTTATTTTGCCCCGTTAAAGTTCTTAATAAAATGTCGAATCTAAACTCTTTAGAATAGGTACCAATAAAATCTAACACTAAACAACTAGATTTATTTTGAGCTAATCGCAATCCTCGGCCAATTTGTTGTTGGAAGATGACGGGGCTCTGGGTGGGACGTAATAAAAATAAGGTGTTTACATCTGGTATATCTACGCCTTCGTTAAATAAATCACAAGTAAAAATAACTTTTATTAAGCCTTGTGTCAGCTTGTTAATGGCTGAGTCTCGTTCTTGTTGGTTATGTTGCCCTGTAATCGCAATGACTGGTATACCGTGTGCATTAAAATACTCAGCCATAAATTCTGCATGACTAACACTAATGCAAAAACCAATGGCCTTCATTTTGTTTATGTCACTGACATATGATTCTGTTGCTAAAAGAGCTGAGCGGGCACGAATATCACTGGCTGAAATTATTTTGCCCAGTTCCGAATCGATATTAGCTTTTTTCCAATTGATATTCGATAAATCAATATCATCATGGCTGGCGTAATATTCAAAAGGACAAAGTAACTCTTGGTTTAAGGCATCCCATAAACGTAAAGTAACAGCAGGGGAACCATCTGGTCTGGCATCGAAATATTGGTTTAAGCTTTTTCCATCGGTTCTTTCAGGGGTGGCAGTTAATCCTAAAAGAATTTTTGGTTTGATAGATGAAACAAATTTATCAAAAGAGTTTGCGGGTAAATGATGAGCCTCATCAATAATAACCATGTTCCAATAATCAGCGCCATATTGTGTAATCAAATCCCGACTTTGTACCGTATTTATCGTCGCAAATAAATGGTCATGCTGACTGGCTTTATTATTTCCATCTAGTAATTCTGCAAAATTAGTGTCTCGCAATACTTGTCTAAAAGTGTAAATAGCCTGCTGGAGAATTTGTATTCGATGGGCGATAAATAATAAACGGGGATGACCACCTTGTTCTTTTGCTAATCTTGCATAATCAAAAGCAGCTACAACGGTTTTACCAGTGCCTGTTGCAGCAACCACTAAGTTTCGATAACGTTGATGCGCTCTTTCTGTTGCTAAGCGATCAAGCATTTCTTGTTGATACGATTTGGGACTTAAATCAAACCATGATTGAATGGCAATGGGCTCATAAATATTACTTGAGTTATTTCCATGTCTTGATTCTTTCTTTAGGGCATTTTCTAAAGCTTCACGATGCGCTTGATTTGTAGGGTCATAATGTGAAAACTCGCTATCATTCCATAATGTTTCAAAATGGGCTTGAGCATTCTTAAAAACTGCTTCATTTGATGCTTGGGTGAGCTTAACTGTCCATTCGATTCCACTAATTAATGCGGATTCTGATAGGTTTGCACTACCTATAAAGGCAGTGCCAAATCCACTCTGCCGATTAAAAATCCAGGCCTTTGCATGCAGACGTGTCCGTCTGCCATCTAAGGAAATTTTTAAGTCTACATTGGGCAGTTCAGCTAATGCGTTAACGGCTCTTGCTTCAGTAGCGCCTATATAGGTGGTTGTTAAAATTCTGAACCGCGTTCTTGATTGTCCATTAGCATCCACGGCGGTAGCTTGTTTTAGAATATCGATAATCTTTCTAACACCACTCCATGTGATAAAGCTCACTAAAATATCGACGCTATCAACAGCCTGTAATTCTGCGATTAATTCTTCTAATAAAGAGGGTTCACTACGAGAAGAACTAAATAACCAAGGAGTGCGAAGCCCCGTAATGGGAAAAATACCCGGCATATTAGATTCATGTATAGACTTTAAAACTTGAAGAGGATTAGCAATTAGGTCTGATTCAATTGTGTTTTTTGTTTCTAAACGCGCTGTTTTTAAAAGCGTTGAAATAAGCTGTAATTCCACTTGAGATTTTGCAAGGTCATCTCCAGTTGACGATGATATTTTATCTAACAGCTCAGGTAATCTATTAATAAGCTCATTGATTAGATATTCACGAGTTTCAACAGATGACGGTATGCGAATAGTGGCTTGATTGTCGGTGACTAATTTATTTATTTCTTCTAATTCGTCCTCACGAATGAGCCGATCATAGAGTCCCTTAGATAATTTCGTCATTAGAAAACCTGAATAGAGTTTTATTTAACTGGCTTATATTTAAGACAATTAAGCAGAATAAATTTATTTTAGCTGATGAATTAATTTGGAGGTGTTTTTAATCAAGATTAATTCTTCATTTAAACTTTATCATCAAGCACAAATTGTTGCCTAACTTCTGTGAATGTTAATATGGAATCATGCGGCACATGAAAGATCACCCATTCCGGAATTGATGGCATTACCTTAACAACACCAATTTTGGTAAACAGTCTGAGTCACACCAGACTATGGCATTTTGCTCATACTTTTTACCCAACTCACAAGATTCTTCAAGTGATAACCCTAAAACCAAATAACTAGCTTCAACAGGCCAATCCCCCGAATGATGGATGCCTTCAGCGAATAAATATTTTAGACTTCGCCTCATAATAGACCCCAGTCAAATTGAATGTTGCCATTTTTGAAATGCAATCCAACCAACAATGGGTGAAAAACAGACTCTGCCC
>CAILMK010000105.1 GCA_903835275.1 uncultured bacterium
ATTCAAACATTGATAAATACTTCACGGGGGTTTAGAAACTTTGAGAGATTTAGAATTAATGCCCTCTTTCATTATGGTAAACTGACCCTTTTTCCACTAAAATTCTCGTAGAACCACTTTTTTATCGAAAACGTATTTATTAAATGCTTTAAATTCCTGTGAAGGCTCTACGCCAAGCCACGCACCTACCGGTGCATTAAAACCGCTCTTTTTCTTTTCTACTACAAATGCAGGAATTACCCCTGCCTCGAGCAATGCCTGTTTCAGGACGTATTTGGTCGTCAGTCCTTTCATTTTTAATGATGAAGGAATGGACGCTACATAAGTTGCAAGATCCAGATCCAGGTAAGGTGCCCTAGCTTCTATGCTGCTGTGCATAGAGGAGCGATCTACCTTTACCAATATATCATCCACCAACCATGTTTTTGCATCTACGTACAGATGCTGGTCCAGAACTTCCATTCCTTCTGCCTGCTTATAGTGTTTTTCAAATTCATGCCAAGGATCAGTATCGTAGATTAGGTCCCTGTATTTTTCACCCATAAGAGCTACCCTTTCCTCGGGAGAAAAGAATTGTCTCCAAAGATAGTGTGCTTTTTTATAATCGTGCAAAGCACCGTTAAAGAATTGCTTCTGCTTAAAGCTCCTGCCAATTTTTTTGCCGTCGTCTTTAGTGAATCCAATCTTGCCTTCCATGAGCATTTTCCGTAGGAAATGCGGGAATTTGCTGGCATAGCGGTGTAATTTATCCGCTTTATAGGTAATGTAGCCTGCAAACAGTTCATCAGCTCCATCTCCGGAAAGGACAACAGTTACATTTTTTCTTGCCAGGCGGGATACTTCCACCATTGGTATTAGTGAATTATCGCAAAAAACCTGATCGAAAGCACTAATTGCCTCATCCATGAGTGCAATCGGATCACTTTCAACATCTTCACAATACATTCCATGGTGTACGGTACCGGCCCATTTAGCCCTTCGATCTGCGTCCGAAAATTCATTATAGCTTTCCTGACGGAAACCCACGCTAAAAGTATGCAGCTCCCCCTGGTGATGTTTCTTCATCAGGCTTACTATGGAACTGGAGTCAATTCCTCCACTGAGAAATGCACCCACCGGCACATCACTGATCATTCTTTTACGAACGGCCTCATCTATTAGAGTTATGATATTGGCCCGCATATCTGCTTCACTGTCTTTTGTTTTGACCCTAAATGCCGCACTATAATCCCAAAAGGATTGCTTGCTGATTATTTTACCTTCATGATTCAAAACCATACAGGTACCAGGCTCCAATTGGTAAATATTCCGGTACATGGTTGCCGGATTGAGAATATATCCTAATGCAAAATAGGCATTGATTGCCTCATAATTCAGTTCAAAATCAATTTTATCGTCTACCTGAAGACCGGTTAATTCCGAGCAAAAGGTAAAACTTCCTTCCTTATCATAAGTATAGAAAAATGGTTTTTTGCCGAAATGGTCACGAGCAAGGACGAGTTGTTTTTTTACTCCATCCCATAGTGCGAGACTGAACATTCCACGAAAGTGTTCAAAACATTTCGTGCCATATTCAGCGTAGGCATTCAGGATTACTTCGGTATCTGAATTTGTTTTGAATTGATACCCACCGGCAAGCAGCCCTTTCTTGATTTCCTGAAAATTATAAATTTCCCCGTTGAATACAATGTGATAGTTATTATCAACTGATTTCATGGGCTGGTTGGCACTTGCTGACAGATCTATAATGGCAAGTCGACGATGCCCGAGAACGACATTGTCAATTTTTTGCACTCCTTCGCCATCAGGGCCGCGATGCGCAATGCGTTTGCACATATTCCGTACTACCTGAATATGCGCACTATCTTCATTGATGGCCAATTTACCTGCTATACCACACATAGTTATTTCCCTTTCCTGTAATTTAGAATCTACCCTTGTGGTGATTGCTGAAAATGATCTTTATACTGCAAAAATACTGAAACGTATATTAGCACACAATTAAAAATACTATCTGAACCGGGATTTATAGGATTTACAGGATAAATGGGATTTTAAATCCAATCGCATGTTTCCAACAATCTAATAAATTTTAGTTCAGACAAATGGTTTAAACTTCTTATTCGTCAATCTATGAAAGACCAGGCTCTTTGCGCCGAAATTAATTAACATTCCGACTTCAACATTATATGCTTCGAGATAATTCAATCCCTGAGCAATGTGAACATCTTCAAGGGTGATTAATGCCTTCAACTCAACCATGATTAGATCTTCAACGAAAAAATCTACTCTACGTGTCGCTATCTGCTGATCTCTGTAAAATATAGGCATCTCCATTTCCCTCTTGAATTTAAGATCAAAATGTGGAAACTCCAGCTCTAAAGCCCGTTGATAAACAACTTCTTGAAAACCATTTCCCAAAGTGGTATGGACTTGCATTGCAGCACCAATAATCCTCTTGGTAATATCCTCATATTTCATTCTGCAAATATAAATCGAAAAGAATTTATCCCATCCATCCTGTAATGCCTAAAAATCCCGGTTCAGACAAAAAACAAAACACCCCCAGGTATTGCTACCTGGGGGCTATTTAAAAATTGGCTCCG
>CAILMK010000106.1 GCA_903835275.1 uncultured bacterium
ATAATACATGATTTCAATAACGATGGCTCCCTGGAACTCATCACAGTTTCCAAAGGCAAGAAAGTGAAGATGTATAAAATGTAAGGCAGTAGTAAGGAGTATAGAAATATCAGGCGCTGTCATTCAGTCCCGCACGTGCGGGAGCCCGTATATTTGATGAGCGGGGAAAGGAAAATCACGCCAGAAACAATAAATAGTATGAAGAAATTAAAAGCCATAATTTTTATTATATTTCTTTCTGGAATTTTGTATTCATGTTCCAATGGAAAGAAAGTTAAGATGCATTCACCTAATCTTAGGGATTCAAAAACAAATCGTTTATTGGGAAATAATATTATTGAGTTCGTTGGTCTTAAAACAGGGAAGGTTATTATAGATCCAATTGATGATACGGCTCACTTCAAAAGAATTGATGAAAGATTTTATGAGGGAGATTCGGGTAAAATATATTTGCGGACAAAAGGTGGTGAAGACATGCGCCATGATTCAGTAATGCTATATGAGTATTTCCTGGATTACACAGCTTTTTTTGATCGTAAAACATATAAAAGAATCAATGATAGTTATTTCGCAAACAAAGGCAAAGTATATTTTTGGTGGATGAATGATTCATGGGATTATCCTAACGAAATTGTTGGCGCAGATCCCAATACTTTCATTCCGTTTGAAGATGCAGTTGGAGGGAAAGATACAAAAAATGTTTTTTATGCTTTCGATTTCCCACGTCGTTTTGTAGTATAGAAGGGGCAGATCCAAAAACAATCAAGGTCCTTCAAGAAAAAAGAAAGTTTGAATTCTATTTTGTTGATTCTAAAAGTGTTTTCTGTGGATCGATTAAAGTGCAAGGAGCAGATCCTAATTCATTTAAAACAATCGATAATGATACAATAGACGCTGTTGATAAAAATCACCATTATTACGAAGGAAAAGTCATTAAATGATTATGGGATATTACTTATCGTTATACAACCAATGAGTCTCATCCGCGAAATTCATGTCCCATTCTGCGAGCGGACGCTCGCAGGAGCGGAGCTTACATTTATTATTCAATATTAAATATTTTTCACTTCACCAACTTCACCACAATCTTATTCGTATCCGATACCTCCGGGATTTTCACACTGAAAATCTGGTACGTGTACGGATTCTTCGATGTGATCGTTGAATCCTTCGTGGAAAGAATTTGATTATACTGGTTGGAAATAACCGTATGGTATTTCACCGTGGGACTATCCACAAAAAAACTATCTTCAACAAAATTGGTAGAGCGCAACTGGTAACTGACCGTCGATGTCGCCTTCACTGTGACGTTATAAGTATTGATATGCAAAACAGGATCCCCGGCAGAGGAATAATCGTTTATATTATCCGCTTGCTTCGCGCATCCGCAGAGGATAAGGGCGGAAATAACAAGTACAGATAAAACGTTTTTCATAGATGCGAAGATAGTGAAAAAAGTGATAAGGTGAAAAGATGTTTGTTCCTCGCACCTGACCTCTCCCCCTGACCCCTCTCCTTTAAGAGAGGGGAGTAACTCGTGCTTCGCTAAAATCTTAGTGCGAAGATCAGCCCTCTCTTCAAGGAGAGGGCGCGCGAAGCGGGGAGAGGTATAGAATTGTGGGAGAGGTTCTATATCTTCAAAAACCTTATCATACTCCCGCCCTGCACATTGATGATATACACTCCTTGCGGCAGTGTTGATAGATGCACAGTGGTAAGTTCACCTTCTGTTTTTCCGTATCCAACCTGTCTGCCATAAGTATCAAAAATCGTGTATGGCATTACATCTGCAGCAGATGATTTTATCGTCAAAGTTTCATTGGCAGGATTCGGGTAAATACTGAAATAAGAAGCATGTTTATTATTCCCTATTCCGGTGAAAACAGTATCCGTCACCACCACTGTATCGGTCTTATGAATGGTATCGGTAACGGTATCAATCTGCGGTTTCATTTTGTTGATATAGATAGTCCAGGGAGTAGTGCGGTTTTTGTCCTGTGATTTTACATTCACCGTATAGGAACCGCTGCTCAAATCCACCAGGCTGGCGGTAGATTTATTTGCAGTCGCACCGAAGGAAAGATCATAAGAGAGTTGTGTTTTTTTCAGGCTGACGTAGGAAGGAACCGTTACGTAGTATATATGGTTTTCAAAATCTGCAAGGGTACTGTCCTCAATGGCACCTGTAATATCAACATTGTAAATATTCGCATCACCCACCGGAATTCCGGCGGAAGAAGGGCCTCCGAGTGCCTTGATGGCATTGTCATTCATTACGTATTCGCGCGTCTGCATGGCACTCATATAGATCGGCGCAGTTTCAGCATCATAATCCGC
>CAILMK010000107.1 GCA_903835275.1 uncultured bacterium
GTCTTTGAGCCTTTGTGGCATATTCTCTAACATATTTCCACCTCCCATTCGTCCTATGCTTATGACCTACCTGAAACCCTCTCAAAAAGAAGGCAAGAAATTTTTGAATCCCATACCCACATTCCTCGGTGTAAAAGGGGGAATGATGAAAACGATGTGGCAAATGCTTACTGTAAAAGCTGAGCGTGTGCCTAAACAACAACTGGGGCCCTTCAAAACCGATCCGCATGTTTATGAAACCCCGCCTGCAAGCGGATTGCGCATTACCTGGATGGGACATTCCGGTTTACTGATAGAAATAGATGGCAAACGCTTCCTGACAGATCCCGTTTGGGGACGCGCCTCCTTTGTTTCATGGGCAGGACCGAAACGCTTTTTTGAGGCCCCCATAGCATTGAAACAACTTCCTTCCCTGGATGCGATCATTATTTCCCATGATCATTACGATCACCTGGATAGTAATGTGATAAAGGAACTCGCACAAAGCAGCATTCCATTTATTTGTCCCATTGGCGTTGGGGCCATACTTCAGGATATGGGCATTGCCAAAAACCGCATCACTGAAATGGACTGGATGGATTCTATCAATATAGGCGATTGTAAAATAACTGCTCTTCCTGCAAGGCACTTTACCGGCAGGAGTATTATTAATAGAAATGAAAGTTTGTGGGCATCCTTTGCCATAAAAGGGCATACTCATAATATCTATTACGGTGCCGATTCGGGATGGCACCCTGCCTTTGAAGAGATCGGAAATACGTTCGGGCCGTTTGATCTGACGATGCTGGAAATTGGCGCATATGGAGATGGCTGGCCTGATATCCACATGGGTCCTGACCATGCCTCTAATGCGCACCTTGCCCTAAAAGGGAAGCTTATGATGCCAATACACTGGGGAACGTTCAATCTCGCGCTGCATGCCTGGGATGAACCGGTGGTGCGAGTATTGGAATATGCAAAACAAAAAGGAATTGATCTGGTGCTACCAAAGCCCGCTGAGCCCACTGAAATAAACGGCACTCCACATATTTCCGGCTGGTGGAAGAACTAAGTACACTTAGTCCTTCAAAAGAGCGACCAATCCCTTGTGGAATTTTTTAGGCTTATTTCCAATCGCTTTAAAAAATTCTTCATCGAATTCTTCCACTGTTTTGAGTGCTTTTGCGATAGAGGTTTTACCCTTGGTTGTAAGGATGATGGTTTTTGACCGCGTATCCTTTGCACTATCCTTGCGGGACACAAGCCCTTTCTTTTGGAGCGTACGCAATACTGTCGAAGTAGTCATAGGATCGATCTTGGTGTAGTTGGAAAGCAACACCTGCGTCACCGGTTCCTTGCCCGAACTCAGGGAATCAATACCCGTCATCAATACACACTGGGAGTGCGTGAGGTCATGCGGTTCCAATACTCGGCGAAGTTCCCTTTGCCATACACTGGTCGCCTGCCATAACAGAAAACCCATTCCTTCCGTACGTGCAATATTACTTTTTTTACCTTCTTTCATGGATGTAATTGATTTAATACTTAATCAAAGTTAAACCATTTATCAAAAGAATGTATATTAAATTTTTAAAGGATTCGGCTTTTACCTGCAAAATATATCATACGTGAACATATTATATTATGATTTCAAAAACACTTTCCTTAGAGATAACACATGCATCGCCAGAGCAAATGGAACCACAAATCCGGGTAACCATATAAAAGGCCAATGGCCTATCACTGTATTGGCAGGCTCATTCATAAAATAACGCATAGGGGACGGAGTGGAAAGCAAGGCGATAATAACAATATTTAAAAGCAAAACCAATCCGAATATATTCCAGATAATAATTCCTGTTTTTGAATTTCTCTTTGCAAATAATATTGCCGCGAAGGGTGCCGTTAAACCTGTGAGGACATCAAAATTTCTTCCTTCAAAACTCATTTGCACCGGAATAATTGCATTGACAAAAAGCATCCATAAAATAATTTCCATCAGTATACGGAAACTTTGAACACCAATTAACCATTGCGGAGGAATTGCTTCCAGTATTGACCTGAACCCTTTTGAAAATGCGACAATAAATATTGCAATAATGGATGGAATAATCACCAATAAAATGTGGGGTGGCATTGCCGAAAAATCCTGAAAAAAGCCATTGGAGGCAAGAAATTTTTGCATTCCCAGCCAGGATACAAGGACGATTCCGGTAACTGCAACTTTTCTGGTTGCCTTCCTGGAGTTCAGTTTATTCAATGCGTAATTTAATCCTACCAGGATAGCTAATAAAATCGCAATAACCAGTGCAATAAATAAAGCGGAGATATAGATTGGGATACTCATAGTTTTAAATTTGATTCAAAATTACGCTTCTTGGTTAAGTTACATTTTACTGAAATTGCTAATTTTAATTGAGAGAAGGCAGGACTCAGTACTTTGAGCCTGGTTGCTTACGGTATTCATGCGCAGAAACACCTTTATATCTACAAAATACCCGTGAAAACGAACTATGATTTTCATACCCCGATTCCAATGCAATTTCAGCAATGCCTTTATTGGTATTCCTTAATAGTGCTTCTGCTTTTTTCATCCGCAGATTGACGATATGCTGCTGCGGGGTAACACCATTCAGCATTTTATACAGTCGCAGGAAATGGAATTTTGATAAACATGCTGCATCTGCCAGGGACTGCAATTCTATATTCCCATTCAAATGTTCATTGATATAATCTGAAGAATTACTCAAGCGTTTATACAATTCTATTCGTGTAGACCTTTTCAATGGAGGCAATTTTTCCGCATCTGCTAAAACATTCCTGTGATTATGCAATAGATAAATCATCAGTTTATATAATCCTTCTTCCATGTCAAGGGGATTATTCTCCGAATTTTTAATGGATGATATCAATGATAAAAGCAACGCATCTTTCAAATATAATTTACTGAAAAAATAAACAGGATTTTGTCCTGTATTATAAGGATCTTCCATGATTCTATCAGCAGGAGTTATCAATCCGTAATATACCTCATCCATGAAAGTTTCCCCGAAATGGATATTGAATGTTTCAGTCAGTTGTTTATCATCTATTTCAAGTGTGTAATTTTCCCGACGATTGGTAAGGTAATAATGATCCTCATCAATGGTAACAAGTTTTGAATTTGCACCTGCCCTGCTCTTCCCTTTCAGGTTCATGAATAAACTAAGTGGGCCTTTTATGTCCGGACGATAGACTTGGTTTGATTGAGCATTGAGAATTACCGTCGGCCAGCCTCCCTGCGGTTCCCATTCACGGGTAATGCGATTCTTGAGGTAGTTTATATCAGGGAATTCACGAAGGAACATGATTACATCTTCAAATTCATACCAAAGTTACAATGTTTGAATGAGAATATGCAAATGATGATGGAAATCAAAAAATCCTTAATTTTGATTTTCTAATCACACTTTCATGGCTAAAACAGACAAGAAGATAGACGCGTACATTGCGAAAGCACAACCTTTCGCAAAGCCTATACTGGAACATTTCAGGGAACTGGTCCATAAAAACTGTCCGGAGGTAGAGGAAAAAATGAAATGGAGCTTTCCTCACTTTGATTATAATGGACAAATGATGTGTAGCATGGCGGCCTTCAAACAGCATTGCTCAGTAGGCTTCTGGAAAGCATCGCTGATGGATGATCCCTAGGGTGCTTTTGGACTGGAGCGAGGTGAAGGTATGGGGCATCTGGGCAAATTAACAAGTGTGAAAGACCTTCCTTCCGATAAAATACTCGCCGACTTTATTAAACAAGCAATGAAATTTAATGAGGAAGGTGTCAAGGTTGTAAAGGCAAAGCCTGTTGAGAAAAAAGATGTAACGATTCCTGATTATTTTGCAGTAGCCTTAAAAAAGGATAAAGCAGCCAAGACAGGATTTGATAATTTCAGTCCCTCCCAACAACGTGAGTACATTGACTGGCTCGTGGAAGCCAAGACTGAAGCCACCCGCGAAAAACGAATGGAAACGGCTTTAGAGTGGATCGCAGAAGGAAAGATCAGAAACTGGAAGTATCTAAAGAAGTGATTAAGAAAATTTGAAATTAAGGAATTTGACGGCCCACATTCCTAATTTTTTAATCACTCAATTACTTTTAGTTAATCTCTGTATAGCAATCTCCTTTGCAAATTCAACAAACACTTTGTATGCTGCAGTAAAACTAAAACGATTGTCTCCTAGTTTGAAGGCAATATTTCTACGGGCCATCAGGTTTAAAATATTTCTGCGCTTATCTGAATCATTCAGTTGCTTGTTGGATTCAACAAGATCAATGAAAGATGTATTTTCGAAATACTCATCAATTTCTTCAAGGGTAAATTCACCGCTTTCCAGAAGTTCCAGGAAGTTCTTTCCGTCCCTATCCATCTCATAACAAAGGATAGCGAAGAAAATACTTATATCCCGGGAAATAGATTCACTCGTTGCGGAAGAAATAATGTAAGCGAATTCCTCAGTAAAGATCAGGTCATAATTAAATGACTTCTTAAAGAATTCTGTATAAAACTCAAGATTACCCTTTACAGGTTTAAAAATCTCCTCGTGGGAAAGCAAAAACTTTCCGTCTATCAATGCCTCTGTAATCTGTAAATGGTGCTCAGGATATTCCATTGTAATATAGTTTAATTTGTGGTACTAAATACGTTGACTTGTTAGTCTTGATTCTGATCTTTTCATCTGATGCAGCAAACTCGATCAGGAAATCTTCTTCAAATAAAAGTGTCATCAGCGCGAAGAATTTCTCCTGTGATAACTCCGGATCCTCGTATGACAGTGTCTTGACACACCATCCGAAAAAATCCTCTACCGGAAGTGCTTCCTTCAGTTGTTCTATGTAGTGAACTTTATTATAGATCCATCGGTCATATTCAAAACCGCTTTCTTCTATTGTTATACTTTCCTGCTGACGGAATTGTTCAAAATATTCCTTGGTGCTGTAATAAATATCTTTTGAATAGGTATTTTCTCTGGTGATCTTGAGCATTCTTGGAGGCTCCATCTTGTACGGATTATTCAGGAATTCTATCCAGCCGGTAATGATGAGGGATTCCGTTTTGATGCGTTCAATCAGCGGCAATAATTCATTCGTCAATATGCGCGACTGACGTAGCAATTCATCATTGGTTTGCACCAACTGATTGTAAAGCATTTCGAATTGCAAACGGATACCTTCGTCGTAAAAATTCAGACGGCGGGTATTCGTAAATTCCGCGATGATCATCAATCTGCGAGCTATGGATTCCGCATGATTGATATCAAGAATTTTATTCAACGGAAGAATATAATATTCGATCCAGTAAGATGCTTTCTTTATTTTTTCGCGGTAATCAACTTTTTCAACATTCGCTTTCAAGTCTCGTGTTTCTATCAACAAGCGATTATTGTTTTTCTCAACTGCTTCCAGAAATTCACGCACCTGCATGGAAAGATTCTTGATGCGTTCCTGCAAAATGGTTTTCTCCCCGTTAATTCCTTCGCGTATTTTCCGGAATAGTTCAGATATGGAAACCTGGTATTTTTCTATCGTTTCAGGAAGCAATGGTTTGTATTCATACAGCAGCAAACTGAACAGATTGTAATATACATCGCGGATTTCAAAATCATCCTGCATCTTGCGGACGATCTTGTAATCCATCAGTTTTGCCTCTATATCCGTATCATGCTTGGCGCAAATCCGATGCATGATCTCCTTCCTGATGATCCCGTCATTCGACTGGATCTCAAAAAGATCTTTCAGCACATCGAAATACGAATGCAGAAAACTTA
>CAILMK010000108.1 GCA_903835275.1 uncultured bacterium
GCGATTTGTTTCATAGCAAAAATCTTGGAGCCACTTGGGGCATGGTTGATTTCCGGCAAGTATTTGCTTCGAGCCCGAGCAAGGTTTGTTATACCGCTAATCCGAAAATAGTTTATACCATAGGTTTCATTTACAATAATGCGTATGTGCTTAAAAGCATTGACGGCGGAACAAACTGGAATCCGGTTTCTGGCTGGAGCAACTATGCTATATATGTGTATTCAGACGTCAGGGACAGTTTGCGTCTGGTGGTTTCTGACCCCAATAATATTTATTACACAAAGGATGGAGGTAAGAGTTTCAAGAAGATTTTCACTTCATCAAATGCTTATATTGGTGGGGTGTTTTTCGATAGCAGCAATATATATATCGGCACGCGGAATGGCATTTTAACTTCAACGGATAATGGCGCAAACTTCGCTATCAGCAAAATTTCAGGAATATCCGATTCAAATAATATAGTCTCATTTGCAGGCGCAAAACAAAATGGCTTTACGCGTTTTTATTGCATTGCGGCTGATTCAAATTACGATTACTGGAGTGTTGATTATTATAATTATCTCAGGTTTCGTGGAGTGTATCAATTGGATTTGGGAAACAAATCATGGAAGAGGGCAAACCGGAATATGGATTCTATGCAATTGCCGATTTTCTGCGGAATGGCCATTAATGACACTGGAACAGTTTATCTGGCCGGGGCTACCTATTATGGAAATCCATTGGTGCTGAAAAAGCAAAATGGCCCCAAATGGAAAGATATATTTTCGGTAGGCATATATCAGTATGATGGGATTAATCAAAACATATACACTGCATGGGTTGGCTTTAGGGGTGATTATCCATGGTATTCTTCCGCTGCCATCGGATTTAGTGTCGCCCCTTTTAATAGTAATCATGCCATCATGACGGGAATGGGTGATGCATATCATACATATGACGGAGGGAAATTATGGCACCAGCTTTATCAGGATACAGCTGATAATAATGCTCCATTTGTGAAAACTCCCCAAGGGAAAAATTATCACAGTAATGGTTTGCAGGTAACGGGATGCTGGTGCATTGAATGGTCCGACTCGCTAAATGTTTTCGCCGGATATACTGATATTCGTGGCACGAGAAGTACAGATGGCGGAGAAAGCTGGAACTTCAATTACAAGGGACATGATGAAAATACCATGTATGCCATTGTTACCAATCCCGTGAATGGATACATGTATGCCGTTACATCGGGAATTCACGATATGTATAAAAGCACACACCTGGAGGATAATTCCATAAATGGAAATTCCTGGGAAAGTGGTAAGATTTTATATTCATCAGACAAAGGTGCTACCTGGAATCTTGTTCATGATTTCGGACATCCCGCCGTTAAAATTGCCTACGATCCTAATTCTCCGAAACGCGTTTATGTTTCCATTGTTCATCATAGCTCAACTTCTACTGAAGGCGGAATTTATGTGTGCAATGACATCATTGATTCAGGAAACACATGGCATCAATTACCGGCGCCGCCACGGACCGAAGGCCATACATGGGACCTTCATGTATTGAAGGACGGAAGCGTGCTTTGCACTTTTTCCGGTCGCCGCAACTCCACTAAATTCACTGCCAGCTCCGGCATATTTTTACTTCCGAAAGGTTCGTCCACCTGGAAAGATTTGAGTGATCCGAATATGAAATATTATACAAAGGATGTAGTTGTGGATCCTAATGACACGACTGAAAACACCTGGTACGTTTGTGTAAATAACGGATGGAGTGGTACCGGAAACGACATGGGCGGATTGTACAGAACAAAGGATCGCGGAGCCAACTGGAGCCGCATAACTCCATCCAACGAACCGGATGTATGGAATATGAATTTTGAAAGTGTCACAATAAGTCCATTCAATAAGGACGAAATGTATTTGTGTGCCGCAGACCATGGATTGTGGCACACCTCGGATCTGAACAAAGATACTCCAACAATAAATTGGGTAATGGAATATCCGTTCAACAGTCCTCAGCATGTTTACTACAATCCGTATCGCAAAAATGAGATATGGATTTCCGGTTACGGAAACAGTTTGAGAAAAGGAATTATGGGGAGTCTGGTTGGAATTCAACCGGAGATTGCAGAGAATCCCATAGGTGAAATCAGTATATTTCCGAATCCCGCATCATCTGATCTTACCATTCGTTCAGCAAATATTTTGAATGGGTGGTGCGAAATAATTAATGGAATCGGAGAAGTAATTCAGGTGCGGAAATTAGTTAATGTGGAAAGCGCACACCTCGATATTTCACATTTTCCGAACGGAATTTACATTTTGACTATCCACAATTCAGGTAAAATACAGCATTTGAAATTCGTGAAATCAAGGTAAAAACGGCTTGATGAAAATATTTTTCAAAAAAAATCGCAACTTTATTTCATAGGTAAAAAGTGATTTTTAAAAATATTTTTCATAGGTAAAAACGCGATTTGGAAAATTGAAAATCATTTCGTAAGTTCATGCGTGTGGAAAAGCGTATGCAAAAAATAATAATAATTTTGTTGTTTTATTAATCTTATTTCAAATTCATGTTATACCTTTGAATTGTAATTTATTTTACTTACTATTATGGAAAAAAGGCAAAAAGCAAAATCCGCTAGCGGCGCTAAGAGTGCTGCAGGCGCAATGAAGGCAGCTCCTAAGAAAGCTGCTGCGAAAAAACCAGCTGCAAAGAAAGCTGCTGCTAAACCGGCTGCTAAGAAAGCTGCTGCGAAACCAGCTGCAAAGAAAGTTGTTGCTAAGAAAGCAGTAGCTAAGAAAGCTGCTCCTAAAAAGGTTGCTGCTAAGAAACCTGCTGCTAAGAAAGCAGTAGCAAAGAAAGCGGTTGCTAAGAAGGCTGCTCCTAAGAAAGCTGCTGCAAAGAAAGTTGCAAGTAAGACTGCATCTAAGGCTTCTGCTGCTTCTAAAGCAAAGAAAACAACCGCTAAGAAAAGCGCTCCTAA
>CAILMK010000109.1 GCA_903835275.1 uncultured bacterium
GGATCTTCTTAATAAATATATAAAGGGATTGGACTAAAAGTTCAGTCCCTTTTTTGATTTCGTTCGCCGCGGATAACCTCATCCCCAGCCCTTCTCCGAAGGAGAAGGGGGCTGTTACGAACCCATAATAGTTGTCATCCAGGAGGGACCTTGCCAGTGCAACAGATAAAGATTAAGAAAATGCTGATTCCGAAAATTCTTTAATCCTGATAATTCTGCTTCATACAATATGAGTAATTTTGTACCCTTATCATAAATGCTATCTCAATCAAAGCAATATCCAAGGCAGCTACTTATCTGTCAATTTTAATTCTTCTTCTGCCGCCGGCAATTCATGCCTAGCAATTGTCAACTCAAAAGCAAGGCGAGCTCTATTTTTCATGGGGCTACAACACGGAATGGTTTACAAAATCTACAGTCCATGTATCACAGCCCAAGGAAGGCAATGTATACGACCTAGTGAGTGTAAATGCCCGTGATCACCGCGGTTGGGACCAGGGGCTTTTTACAGAACCGGTTACCATTCCGCAATATAATTATCGTGTTGGTTATTTTTTTGCCAATAACAGTGGCTGGGGCATTGAGGGTAATTTTGACCATACCAAGTATCTTATTGTCCAGGGGCAAAATGTTCATGTAAAGGGAACACTGGGTGGTATCCAAAAGGATATTACTGTTAATTTTACCCAGGATAATGGTTTTTATTACTGGTTGAATAATGGCGCAAATTTTTTATTGATCAATGCAGTGAAACGCTGGCGCCCGATATCCAACTCCAGGGGAACCATTAAAATTGATGCGATTGCAAAAGCAGGCATTGGCCCGGTAATTCCTCATGTACAAAACATGCTTTTCTTCGAGGCAAATAATCCGCATTTTCAATTCGGCGGCTGGAATGTAGGCATGGAAGGAGTGATACGCGCTACGTTTTACAAGTACGTTTATCTCGAATATTCCAACAAACTTGATTTCGCGTCCTACTCCGGCTTAAAGATCAAAAGCAACGGTGTTATCAGCCAGTCTTTCGGAACTTATGAAATGATACTTAGCCTTGGGGCAAATATCTTCACGGGGAAGAAGATGCAGTAATCTTGATTGCGAAGTGCGAATTGTCGCGATGCGACGAAAAATGAGTTGTCATCCAGTAGGGAGCTTGCCAGCGCTACAGATGAAAGTTGTCTGAACTAGGATTTGTAGGATTAAGAGATGAATAGGATTAACAATAGAGAAATTTATGCATCATTGATAGCATATTGAAAAAGTCTAAGGGCAATTTCCTTATCGTTTAGCTTCCTGTTTTCCTTTTCAATCCATCCTGATATTAAATCCTTGGCAATATTAACTTCAAGTAGATAGATGTACTTGTTATTTTCTTTAATAAATACTAATCCACCATTTTCTTCCTGTTCAAAAAGTGCAATTTCTGAATCAAAATCCAGTTTATCTTTTTGGAAAATGATAAGCGTTTCATCAACCTCATTAATTTGTGAAATTAAATTTTCAAGATTCATTTCCTATATATTTGAAAAATTAATCGCGTCTTTTTAAAATCATGTTAATCCTTTAATCCAAAAAATCCTAGTTCAGACATTTAAATCTCGTTCAATATCCTGCGGATATCTTCATCATGGGTAGCTTCAATATTTGTTTTTTCACGGAAGCGAAATTTTAGTTTCCGCATGGAATCCGTGGAAATGGCAAGGATGTGTGCCATCTGTTTATTATCCAAACCAAGTTTTATAAGTGCAGCATAGCGGCTTTCTGCGGGAGTTAGATATGGATAGCGGTCAGCCAGCCTCTGGAAGAAACCGGGATACGCTTTATTGTAAAGTGTTTTGAATTCCTGCCAGTCATCATCAGTAAGGATACGGATGCTTTGCAATCTATCTATTTCTACCAGGGCGTCTTCCATTTTCCGGTCATTATTTGCCTGGTTCAGTGAAGCGGTCAATTCTTCAATTGCTTTATTTTGCTGTATAAAGGAATTGGTGAAATTTCCCAGTTGCAATTGCGCATTCAGGAGCTTTTGTTCCGCAAGAAGTTTTTCTTCCTCACATATTTTTTCCCTGTAAGCAAATTTATTTCTTCGTACCCTGTAAACCTGCCTCCCGATGATAAATATCAATATAAAAATTAGCAGGAAGCATACCGCTCTGATGCGCTGGTAATACCTTGCGGTAAGCAGGTTATTGATCGTTTCTTCTTTGTCTTCAAGTTCCTGCGCAATCTTTACACTTTTAATATCGTTTTCATAGGTGAATTTGTTAAAGGATGCAGTGGAGGAATACATAAGTGAAGTGTATTTCAGCTCCGCCTGACAATCATTTTTAAGATGCGCCACCCTGGTTAATCCGCAATAAATACCTGCCAGAGTGGATATATTGATCATTGTCTTATCCGTTTCCTTCAGGAATTGTTTTTCCGCCAATAGGAATTGTTTTTCCGCACCGATGAGGTCATTTTGTTTCATCAGGATATTACCGGAGATATATATTACTTTGGCAGCTTCATAATGCCATTGCTCATCGTAGCAAAAACGCAGATATTTTTTAAGTATTGCACTGCATGAATCGTAATCCTTGTGATAGTAATAATTGAAAGCCATGTTTCCGCGCACAATGTTATAATAGACACTATCCTTATGCTTAAGGGCATCATTAAGAGCAAGGTTGAGAAAATATTGCGCAGAATCGAACATTCCAATTTCACGGTAACAAACCCCGATGGTATTATGACAACCAACAATAATTTCATAGGGTGGATTTGGATACTGTAATGCTTTTTTTGAGTAATGGATGCTTTCCTTGAAATTTTCTGTATGATAAGAGAGCCCGGAGAGCCTCATTACAATGGAATTAATGGGATAATCGAAGTAATTAAACCCACGCGAACCAAAAAGTTTTTCTTCACGAACAAGATAAGTCATTGCCGGTTTTTCATGGCCTGCGCCAATTAGTATGCCGACCAGATTATTATAAGCCTCGAATAAAAGATCTGAATCATGGGCTTGCAGTGCATAATTAAAAGATTTATCAGCATCCGGTATTAGTTTTTCAAACTCAAATCCTGCATCAAAATCAGTAATGGTGATATCAGCCCGGAGCCTTGTAAACCTGAGCAAGATTCTCGGAGAGCCATTTGCCTTAACTTCTTTCCCTAAAAGTGCAATGTTTTTGCGCTATGTTATGGAATCCATTTTTGTGAATTCATCCCTGACCTGATTGTATCGTTTTGCCGCATTTGATGAGGAATCCGAAAGTGCGGATACCCATTTTTTTACGTCATTATTTTGTGCGGAAAGTTTGGAATATGGATATACCACCCATAAAATGAGAAAGGCTAAAATGTAATATGGTTTATTTGTCATTTTTGAATGTAGGACGAAATAAGGTCATGAAATAGTACAATCAGAAAGCCCATGAACCGAATTTTTAATTAATCAGTTGTAAATCAATAGTATAAATTTGTTTTGTTGCCGTTACGAAGATAATGAAAGGACTTCAAACATGGAAATTACTTTTTTGCCACGCTTTTGTCCCGACACGTATAAATATATGATTATTAAATTATTATGAAATACCACGTTTTTGCCACGGCCTATTTAAGCTATACTATTTATACTGACATACTTTCGCAGCGGAGTTTATCCAATCAATTAGTATGGCTGCCTTTCATGATATAGGCACTCGTTTATAAACAGACAGGCAGCCATTTTTTATTATTATACAATGATTTCTATAACGGCATTTAAAGAAATTATTACGGAAACGGGAAAGATCAAAGGGTTAGAGTGTATTCTTTTAGTAGACGATGATGTGGCAATGAGCTTTGTTCATGAGCGCGCCATACGTACGGCTGTAAATGAGGATACCTATATTCATTGCCTGCACAGGGCAAAGGAAGCGCTTGATTTCATTACCTACAACAGCGTCTTTTCTTCAGGAAATGACCTGCCTCGTCCCGGATTAATTTTACTACATCTTTCAGGAAAACACAGTTTGGGTTTTCTGGATGAATATTCAAAACTATCTGATGAGACCAAGGACAGATCTGCGGTTATTCTTTTGAATAATTCCGGCGAAATCCCTGATGATCTTGCAGTAAAAAATCATCCCTATCTAAAAGGATATTTACAGGAATTTCTCACCGCAGAAATAGTCCGCAAACTCGTGGATCAATATTTTGAATAATCCATAAACGGGCTATAAACGGGCGTATATGGTTATTTATGTGGATGTCCCGAAAGGGACATTCATAATTATGATCGGGATTTGTCAGATGGAGAGAGTGTCGGATTTTTGATTCTGCAAATTCTATAATTTTGGTAATTCTGCTTCAGACAATAATTGGGCGACCGTAAAGGTCGCCCCTACAAAATCCTGTCTATCCTTAAATCCCAAAAATCCTAGTTCAGACAAAATGAAAAAGGCGCCTTACGGGGCACCTTTGGTCTCGGAGTAGAATATGTGAGTGATAAATTATTTTGCTTCGTTGATCTTTTGCATAGCTGTTTGGATTTCAGCA
>CAILMK010000110.1 GCA_903835275.1 uncultured bacterium
CATTTTCATCTGCGGTGCAAAATTGATATTTAAAGACTTCTGGGTTATTCCCTTTTTCGTCTTTCCTTAGAGTTTCTAAATCGAATCGATCTCTAATAAATTTAATAAATAAGTTTGTGTCTTCGTTTTCATATTGAAGGAATCCCATAATTATTTTACATTTTCCATTGAACACTTCTCCAAACTCATGATAATACAACCCATATGCAATGTGCTCAAAGGATTTGTTAAGTCGAGCTAGGTCTGGATTGCCGATTAATACCGGAAATTTGATTCCATTTTTTGATGATAGGGTTAAAGATTTTGCGTTTTTAATCACTTCTTTTGTTAGAAAGCGCTCGCTTTTTCTCCGAACAGTTCTATCAATTTTAGTACGGGTATGCAAATATCCAAGTCCATTATTCCCAACTATAGTTGCTATGGAAACCATTAAAAACTCATCTTCTTTTGATTTTTTTGAATTATGTTCTTCGCAAGATGGTACAGTAATTAGGTCTTTTCTGAAATTTAGATTTGATATGTCTTTCAATTCAGGGAATAAACATAGTGGAGGGACATGCTCTTTTGAAGTTGCAGGTAATCCACACATGTAGAAGATAGGTTTTTGAAATGTCATTACTTGCAAATATAAGAAATTAAACGTGCTCTGTTTTTTTAATATTCTCTTGGTTAAGAACCTCCAACCTCATCTCAATATCCGTCTGTTCATCGGTGCCGAATAGAAAATCTAGTGTGCCGTATTTTTTAAAGCCATTTCTTTCATAAAAATCCATTGCCTTGAAATTTCTTTCCCAAACGCCCAGCCAGATATATTGCATACCGGCAATGTTTGCAATATCAATGGCTTTATCCAGTAATAATTTCCCCAGTTGTTTTCTCTGGTATTGCTGTAAAATATAAATACGCTCTATTTCCAGGCAGTGATCATTATTAAGATGGGTTTGCGCAGTATCGGTATTCAATTTCATATAGCCTGCTATGGCTTCATTCCACCAGATAAAAAAGAATTTTGAATTTTTAATATCAAGTTCACTCAGTAGGTTTTCAATGCTGAATTTGGTATCCATATACAGCTTTATGTTTTCTGCTGTATTAAAAGCAGAATAGGATGCACTAAAAGTTTCCCTGCTGATGGCTTGTAATTCGTTTACCTCAGAGGGAAGGATTAGTGTGATAGCAGTGTTTTCGATGTTCATAAATCGTGGCGAAAGTTAATTCAAATGACTGAAAACAAAAAGCCCGTTGAAACATATTTGTTGCAACGGGCTTTTAGGAATATATTTTACTATTCTGATTTCATCATTTTACTAACGAATCCGGCAAGTACCGCACCTGCTATGGGAGCTACAATAAATAGCCATAGTTGAGGTAATGCCCAATCGCCCACAAATAGTGCCTGACTAATGCTGCGTGCGGGATTTACTGAGGTATTTGTAATAGGAATGCTGACAAGATGTATCAATGTCAAAGCTAATCCTATCGCTATTCCTGCAAAGCCGGCAGGAGCTTTTTCATAAGTGGAACCAAGAATGATCATTAAGAACATAAAAGTCATAACCATTTCAGTCAGGAAGCAAGTCATCATGCTGTAATGTCCAGGGGAATGGTCGCCATAACCGTTGGCTGCAAAATCACCAATGGTAGAACCATTGCCTGTTTTTATAACATACAATAATCCTGCTGCTGCAATCCCTCCCAGTATCTGGGAAATGATATATGGAAGTACATCCTTTGATTGAAACCTTCCTCCAATCCACAAGCCAATAGTAACCGCTGGATTGAGATGTGCCCCGGAAATGTGCCCCATTGAATATGCAATGGTCAAAACAGTAAGACCGAATGCAAGTGAAATTCCCAAAAGCCCGATGTGATCACCTGCAAGTATGGCACTTCCACAGCCTGCGAAAACAAGCCAGAATGTTCCAATAAATTCCGCTAAATTCTTTTTCATATATTCATTATTTGGTGACGCCTTTGGTGGTTTTTAGCAGTGTAGATATGATTTTACCGTCCCTACGTCCCATTGATATAGGTCAAAAATAACAAATATTTTGGTATTGAAAATATTTGGAGGAATAAACTTAAATAAATTTTATTTCAAACAAAAGCCTGCTTTCTACCAAATATCCTTTTTGGTAGGTTCAAATCTGCAATCCGGAAAAGAAAGATTAATTTACTCTATTCCCAAACGAATTTAGTTGTCGCACTTTTAC
>CAILMK010000111.1 GCA_903835275.1 uncultured bacterium
AGGAGCATTTGAAATGCTGTTGTTTGATAATAAATCGAGAAAAACAGGTACATCCGAAGTAAAGCCATTTCCAAAGGATGCATCATCCAGACTTACAATTCCATCAAGGGCACCAACTCCTGTTTTGTATTCCTCTATTTTAAGCCCATTATTATCTGTGATGCTTCCCGAATATTTGTCATATATCTGGCAAGTGATAGTATTATTCTCCGTCACTACAGGAAGGAATTCAGGAGTGCTTTTTGGTATTTGGAGTGTTGCCTTACTAATTTTTGTATTAAAATTATCTGATTTGTCTCTTGTGCTCCGTATATCTGCCTTAAGTTTTTTGCCGTAAATATCCACATACCCATTATTTAAATATCCAAATACGGGATTTTTTTGTGCGCTCACTTTTACCCTTCCCCAAACGTAAGCTCCGTCGGTGGCAGGTTCAAGTTTTGTGACTTGCATCGGGAATCCTAATAACTGGGTAATATCAAATTCGGTAAATTCTTTAATATATAGATCCTGTTGCACTACTGAATTAACGCTGGTAGGTGTCTTTATGATTACCTGTTCCCCCACATAATTCCCCGTAGCCGTGGCATCCAATGTAATGGTTTGTCCCATGGGTATATGGCGCAAAGTATATGCTCCGGCTATTTTTCCACCCATAGTTGTAGCGCTTACATAAGGGTCATTGATCTCCTCTATGTAAACATGGGCATCAGCGAAAGGAGTATTCTTGAGTCCACTCTTTAAATAAACTATTCCTGAAATAGTCACAGAAGGAGCCAGGCTAACACCGATTATTTTACCTTGCATGGCACTTGCAGGCCTTTCTGAAGCATCATCTATTACATTAATCTCCTTTATAACATAATCACCATCCGGAACAATCCGGATATTGAATGAGTCCAAGTGGTATGGCAATCTCCACATCCATATTAATATTTTCAATATCCATAGCAAGCTCCATTTGCCCGGGAGTTGCGCCGTAGGATTCTGCTACATTCAATACCAGGTTGTTGACGTATTCTTGTATTGGGATATCGGTTAAGGAAGTTCCCTGATACAATCTCTGGTGTATGAGGGCCATGGCATCAACCCGATTGCGGCTGTCCTGAATGGCAAATATTGCATTTTCATCTTTTAATTGTCGCGATTGCATTCTCAACAAACTTGAAACAATCTGAAGATTATTTTTTACACGATGATGAAGTTCCTTTAACAATAATTCTTTTTCCTTGTCCTTTGCTTCAATAGCTGCATTTTTTGCATTGAGCAAAATATTTTTATTCCTGTTCTGCCTATATCCAAAAAATAAAATGGATGAAAGTAAAACAAAGAATGCCCCTCCTGCTATCAAACCATTTTTCTGCAGCTTATCTTTTTGCTTCTCCTCCTCTGCAATTGCATCCCTTTTATCCTGTTCTGCTTTTGTTTTTGCTTGTCTGGCATCAAAATCAAATTGCAATTGCTTTCTGGTTATTTCTTTTTGCTTATCTATATTTACTACGCTATCCCTTACTTTTACTGATTGCCTGTAAACGGACAAAGCCATTGCCGGAAGATTAACTCCCTCATAGGATGTGCTCAATCCTTCCAAGGCACTTGCAAGTCTTTCCATGTCCTTGATCTCTTTTGCTATCTCAACTGATTTCTCGCCATATTCAACCGCATGTTTATAATCTTTTAATCCGATGTATGCCCTTGTCATGAAATCCAGTGCAGTGGATTCACTATATTTGTCACCTATTTCTCTTGAATCCAGGAGTGCCTTTTTTAGATATCCAAGTGCCTTGCCATAATCATTTCTGAGGAGGAATAAATCACCCATATTGCATAAAATTACAGTAGCAGCTTGCTTATTCCCTACTGCAATATTCAAATCATATCCCTTTTGCTCATATTCAAGTGCCTTTTCAGAATTTGACATATACTCATATGTAGATCCGATTTGACCGTAATTTAATGCCTGAATAAATTTATTTCCGTTTTTCTGCAATAATTTATCCGCCTCCAATCCATATTTTAAAGCATTTTTAAAATCTTTCATGTCCTGGTAAACGATGCTAATATAATACATGGTAGAACCAAGGTTGTCGTCATTTGTTCTTCTGTTGATTTTTAATGCTTGCAAAAAATAATCAAGTGACTTTGGGTAATCTGATATTGCTCTGTAAACAAGTCCGATATTATTTAACACTTTTGATTCAGTAAGTACATCTTTTCTTTCCCTGTCAATTTTTAAGGCCGCTTCATAATTTTCCAAAGCCTTTTCATATTGGAATTTCTGGGCATATACCAATCCCATATTGCTCAGTATGTATCCTTCCATTTTTCTATTATGAACATGCCTGGCTAATTGTAAACCCTTGCTATAAAAATAGACGCATTTTGCAGTATCAAATAATACATAGTTTACCCTTCCCGCATAATTATAGCAGGCAATTTTCCCATTAGGCCAGTTGATTTTTTCAGCAACTTCTATGGCTTGTTTGTTATATTTTAAAGCAACGGATGCGTCGGTATTGATGTAGAATTTGCACAGTTCATTAAGGATGTTTACCTTGTTTGTATCTTCCTTTGCAATGGAAAGTAACCTCGTCAGGGAATCAAGCTTTTTATTTTGCTGTCCGGAAACATGGTTGATTAAAAGAACGAGAATAATAAGCAGGACGATTTTCTTCATCTCTAATCGGCTTTGTTTTAAGCAAAGGTAGGTAGGTTCAGGACAAATTCCCTTAATCGTTACAAATCATTCTTACTATAGGATTTTATTATTTGAAGATGGACCTGAAATCTAACGAATTAGGACTTTAGCTCGCAAAGCATTGTTAACCAATTAATTAAAAATAAATGATAAATATTTTGCGTAGTCAAGTAACTACATGTATATTTGTAGTCGAATAGCTACATATAATGAATTTGAGACGAGATGTTTTCCAGGCGATAGCAGACCCAACAAGAAGGACAATCCTACTATTGGTGGCTGCCCAATCCATGACTGCAGGAGCGATAGCTGCAAACTTTGACACGGCAAGGCCTACGGTTTCAAAACACTTGCAGATCCTTATGGAGTGTGAATTACTGGTACAGGAACAAAACGGCAGGGAAATTTATTATCACCTAAATCCTAATAAAATGAAGGAAATAGCAGAGTTCATTGAGCCATTCCGCAAAATGTGGGATGACCGCTTCAACAAATTGGAAACAATTATGAAAAAATATAAAAGCAAATAATATGGAACGTAAAACAAAAGTTATTGCCGAAGAAGGCAAACAGGAAATGATAATCACCAGGGAATTTGATTTGCCCGTGGAATTACTATTTAAAGCGTATGAAGAACCTGCGCTTGTGGAGGAATGGATGTCCAACCCATATACTACAATGAAATTGCTGAAATACGAATGTAAAAAACATGGCAGTTACCAGTATGAATCATCCGATTCCCAGGGTAATGTTGTATTCCGTGCCAACGGTGCAGTCCACGATTTCATTCCCGGAAAGAAGATTATACGTACATTCGAAATGGAGAATACTCCCTTCGGTGTACAGATGGAGGTCTATGAGTTTGAAAAGCTCACAGAGGGCACCAGTAAGCTCAGTATGCACGTGATCTATGAATCCGTGGCGCAACGTGACCAGATACTGAAGCTACCGTTTGCGCAGGGAATAAGTATGGCACATGACAGGATACAGGAAATACTGAGTAAAGTTAAATAATATACTATGGCAAAGAGCAAAACAAATCCAAAGGTTGACTGGTATTTTACCAAGGAAAAACATTGGCAGGAAGAAATTGAAAAATTGCGAACAATGGTTCTTGATTGCGGCCTGACTGAAGAATTGAAATGGGGATGTCCTTGTTATTCTTTTCAGGATAGCAATATTGTTTTAATTCACGTATCTAAAGAATATTGTGCATTGCTGTTTTTTAAAGGTGTCTTATTAAGTGAT
>CAILMK010000112.1 GCA_903835275.1 uncultured bacterium
AGAATTGTTTAAGCGTAAGGCTTTCAATCCAACAATTTATTATCTTTGCCACCGTTAAAAATTTATAAGAAAATTGAAGTTTATTTGCTCAACTGCCTCATTATTAAAGCAGTTACAAGTTATAAACGGGGTAATTGGCACCCGCACAGTAATTCCAATTCTTGAATATTTCCTATTCGAGGTGGATGGTGGAAAACTGACCATTACCGGTACCGACCTGGAAGTTTCTATGCGGGCCTCCCTAAGCGTTGAAGCTAAGGAGAAAGGACGCATTGCCATTCCTTCCCGCCTGATCATTGATATTTTGAAGACCCTGCCGGAGCAACCCGTTACCTTTACCATTAACAAGGAAAACAAGGCGGTTGAAATTACTTCCGATAGCGGTAAATATAAAATTGCCGGCGAAAGTGCGGATGATTTCCCTAAGTTCCCGACCATTGAAGGCGGTTCTTCTGCTGATTTTCATTCCTCCATACTTTCCTCGGCAATCAATTCCACCTCATTTGCCATTGGCAGTGATGAATTGAGGCCTGCTATGACCGGTTTGTTTTTCCAGATCGCACCCAAGGAACTGCGTTTTGTTGCCACGGATGGTAACAGGCTGGTTCTTTACCAAAGTGCCACCAAGCTTGCAACACAGGAGGAATCATTTATCCTTCCAAAGAAAGCTCTTAACCTGTTGAAGAATTCCCTTCCGATGGAAGATGTTCAGGTGAAGATGGAATACAATCGTTTGAATGCGCATTTTTCCTTCAATGACCTGCACATGGTTTGCCGCCTGATTGATGAAAGATTCCCTGATTACAAGGGCGCTATACCTACGGATTCTCCTTTCAAGCTGCGCGTAAGCAGAATGGACTTATTGCACGCGTTGCGCCGTACGGTTATATTTTCCAACAAGACTACCAACCAGGTTCGTTTCCGCCTTAGCGGCAATGAACTACAAGTAACCGCACAGGATCTTGACTTCGCAAACGAAGCACAGGAACGTCTGAACTGCGACTATACCGGTGACGATATGGAAATTGGCTTTAATGCCCGCTTCCTGATTGAAATGCTGAATACGCTTATATCGGATGAAGTGGAGTTATCACTTTCTGCGTTCAACCGTCCCGGCGTATTGCGTCCGGCGGAGCAGGCGGAAGGAGAGGAAATACTCATGCTCCTCATGCCTATAGTACTGAATATTTGATGAAATTTTAGTGGTCGGCATACTACGAAAATGACACAAGGAAATATTTATGGGCGGCTCTATGGCCGCCCTTTTTGTGAACATTTAAATCATAAAAGAAATGAAGGCACTCATTAAAAATGCCCGGGTGGTTAATGAGGGGAAAATCTTTTCCTCAGATGTGCTTATCAATAATGGAATTATTGAAAAAATTGCTCCGATAATCAATACTGAAGCAGTTGAAATAAATGCGGAGGGCCTGCATCTTTTCCCCGGCATGATTGATGACCAGGTGCACTTTCGTGAGCCGGGTTTAACCCATAAGGCGGATATTAAGTCAGAATCACGCGCTGCAGTGGCAGGAGGCGTTACGAGCTTCATGGAAATGCCGAATACTATTCCACAGGCTACTACGCTTCAATTGCTGGAAGAAAAATATGCAATAGCCAAAATGAATTCCTTTGCCAACTATTCATTTTTTATGGGAGGCACCAATGATAATATTGAAGAGCTGAAAAAAACAGATCTTAAAACAATTTGCGGAATAAAATTATTCATGGGTTCTTCCACCGGAAATATGCTGGTGGATAATGAAAGTACACTTGATGAAATATTTTCTTCCTGTCCGAATCTGATTGCAATACATTCGGAAAGCGAGCCCATTATCCGTGCCAATATTGAAAAATACAAGGAACAATACGGAGAAAACATTCCAATGTCGGCGCACCCTCTAATCCGTAGTGTGGAGGCATGTTATGAGTCCACTAAAAAAGCAGTGGGACTGGCAAAAAAACATAATACGCGTTTACATATTCTGCATATTTCCACGGAAGAGGAACTGGAATTTTTCAACAATACTATTCCACTTAAAGAAAAGAGAATTACTGCTGAAGCATGTGTACATCATCTATGGTTTGATGCGGATGATTATGCAACACTTGGCGGATTGATAAAATGCAATCCCGCGATAAAAGAAGCGCGTCACAAGAAAGCGATTTTACAAGCTGTTATTGAAGGCCGCATTGATATCATTGCCACTGACCATGCGCCGCATACATGGATGGAAAAACAACAACCCTATTTGCAGTGTCCATCAGGATTGCCACTGGTGCAACATCCCTTGCAAATGCTTTTTGATTTTTATAGGGATGGAAAAATTACCCTTGAAAAGATCGCGGAAAAAACATCTCACGCGGTGGCGGAGTGTTTTAATATCTCCAATCGCGGATACATTCGTGAAGGATATAAAGCAGATCTTGTATTGGTGGATTTGAATGCACAAACGAAAGTCTCCAATCAAAATATATTTTATAAATGCGGTTGGTCACCATTGGATGGACATACCTTCGGATCAAAGATACATACCACTTTCGTGAATGGAAATATTGTTTATTCCAATGGTATTATTTTTGAAACGGTAAGGGGAGAGAGACTGGGGTTTGAAACAAAATAATTATGGAAAAACCGATGGGTCCTGATCCCAATATACTTCTGGAACTTGTAAAAATGGAAATGCCTTACGGAAAGTATAAGGGAACCCTGATATGCAATATTCCTGTTTACTACCTCGAGTGGTACAAGCGTACCGGATTCCCTAAAGGCAAGCTGGGAATGCTTCTTGAAACCATGTACGAGATAAAACTTAACGGGCTGGATCAGCTCCTTACTCCATTAAAAAAGATGAACCACAGATGAAGCCTGCAAGCATCAGCGATCTGAAAAAGGAACTGGAGAATATACCTGCTAAAAAGGTATTGGAGCTTTGCGTCCGCATTGTAAAATACAAGAAGGAAAACAAGGAATTGCTGACCTATCTTCTTTTTGAAGCGGATGACGAAGCAGCGTACATCAAAGGCATCAAGGAGCAAATTGACGAGCAGTTTGCCGAGATGAATAAAAGCAATTTGCATTTTGTGAAGAAAAGCTTGCGGAAAATATTGCGCATAGCAAATAAATTCATAAAGTATTCCGGTAATAAACAGACAGAAGTGGAAGTGCTTATTTATTATTGCCAGGTAATGAAAGCATCAGGTATCAAGATTCGCAAAACCCTCGCGATTCAGAGTATTTATGAAAGGCAACTGGTGAAGATTGGGAAAGCAGTTGATTCACTGCATGAGGATCTTCGTTATGATTATAAGGATGCCCTTGAAGATTTAGTGGATTATTAAAATCACTTTATTACTACATTACCTTGTTACAATTTATCAATACCTTTGAACTATGAAAAATATACTTGTTATTTTATTCATTGCATTTTTCCTAAGCGCATCTGCACAGGAAATGAACTACTACAATAAAAGCTGGGCGGAAATTAAAGCCAGGGCAAAGGCCGAACATAAATACATCATGGTGGATGGATATACCGAATGGTGCGGCTGGTGCAAGGTTATGGACAAGGAAACCATGGTAGATCCAAAGACCGTGGAATTTGTAAACAGGAATTTTATTCCAGTAAAGATGGATATGGAGCGTGGCGATGGACTCAAGATATCCAGGAAATATAACATTACAAGCTATCCTACTTTTATGTTTTTTAGTCCGGATGGTGAGAATGTTTATGTTGCCATTGGTTACCGCAAGCCTGATGGTTTTATGGAGGAATTGAAAAATTCTTTAGATAATAGCAAACATTTTTCAGCGCCCGGATTTTCTGCAAGCATAGATCTGGAGTACCCACAATTTTACATGGATGCATTTGGTCTGAATGGCAAAAGGAAATTTCCAAAGACAGAAGAAGTAACAGCTTATCTTGACGGGCAAAAAGATCTTTTCTCAGAGGTAAATTGGGCGGTTATGGCGCGCTTCCAGGCAGGAGAAAAATACAAGAAAGTGTTTTTTGATAATATTGCGAAGTATACCAAATTATACGGCCAAGCCAGTGTAAATGGTAAAGTGAAAATGATCCTTTATTCAGATTTGCAGGACGCATACAAGAACAAGGATGAATCAAAATTCAACGGTGTTCTGGCAATTGTTGACAAATATGTTCCGCAGGAAGAGAGAGTTGAAGATAAGGAAGATTTTACGATTACTTATTACACGGAAACCAAGGACTGGGTTCGTCTGGCAAAAGCAGTAGATGAGCAAATAGCGAAAAACGGATACAAGAATACAGAATCCATTAACAGCGTCAGTTGGAATCTCTATGAAAATTGCGACGACCAATCCTCGCTTAAAAAAGCAACAGGTTGGATGGCAAAAGTA
>CAILMK010000113.1 GCA_903835275.1 uncultured bacterium
ACAATGTTCTTTATTTGCCAGTCTTCCCCGAGTTTCAACAACTCGCTAAAAAATTTCGTGTTTTCCAAGTTTCGTTATATATTTGATGCAAATCTATGAGTTCCCACTAAAATTCTCGTAGAACCATATATATAGCCCCGTTGAAAAACGGGGCTTTTTTGTTTGTAATATTCTAAAGCCATATCATACTCTTAACACCTCATTTAAAGTTAGTTAATGCAAAAATGCAACTTTTATTATTTTATTTTAGTATTTTCGCATCGTCATAAATGATTTTTTTATGGATAAGGAAAAAATGACTTTCGCTATTGGTGCGGCTGCTTTTATTGGCGTCGCCATAGGCTTTGCATGCAAATCCTATATTGTTGGTATTATTGCCACTCCAATGTTTGGTGCGTTTCCGTACTATTATGATAAGCGCCGGCAAAAAAGGGGAAAGTCCGGCGAATAATCACGCCCTTCCTGTCTGTTTTTATACTTTCACAGCCTTGCCTCTGTCAGGGGAAATCGCTAATTTTGCCCAATATTTTATAAATTTATTTAATTCCAATCATTCATTCTACTATGAGCGTATTAGTCAATAAGAATTCTAAAATAATAGTGCAGGGCTTTACCGGCAAGGAAGGTACTTTCCATGCAGAACAAATGATCTCCTACGGTACAAAAGTAGTCGGAGGCATTACTCCCGGCAAGGGAGGATCCAAACACCTTGAACTTCCTGTATTCAATACCGTTGAAGATGCTGTAAAAACAACAGGAGCGGATGTATCCATCATATTTGTGCCACCTGCTTTTGCAGCTGATGCCATCATGGAAGCGGCTAATGCCGGAATCGCTTTAATAGTATGTATTACGGAAGGAATTCCTGTAGCAGATATGGTGAAGGTGAAGGAATACCTCAGCACAAGGTCCAGCCGTTTGATCGGCCCCAATTGTCCGGGAGTTATTACTGCGGATGAATGCAAAGTTGGTATTATGCCTGGCTTCGTTTTCAAGAAAGGGCGCATCGGAATTGTTTCCAAATCAGGGACACTTACCTATGAAGCAGCCGACCAGGTAGCGAAAGCCGGATTGGGCGTAACCACTGCCATTGGCATTGGTGGCGACCCGATCATAGGAACCACTACCAAGGAAGCAGTACAACTCCTTATGGAGGATGACGAAACTGACGCTATTGTAATGATAGGTGAAATAGGCGGAGGCATGGAAGCTGAAGCCGCGAATTGGATCAGGGAATTTGGTACCAAGCCGGTGATTGGATTCATTGCCGGACAAACAGCACCTCCCGGAAGAAGAATGGGCCATGCCGGTGCCATTGTTGGTGGCGCGGATGATACCGCTGCTGCGAAAATGCGCATCATGAGCGAATGTGGTATCCATGTGGTCGCTTCACCTGCGGATATAGGAAGCACAGTTGCGAAGGTATTAAGTGAAGTAACAGTTTAATAATGGACATTAAACCTCACAGGTTTTAAAAACCTGTGAGGTTTTTTTATTTTATATCTATGAAATTACTTGAAAATAAAGTTGCCCTGATCACCGGTGGTAGTCGTGGAATAGGAAAGGGAATTGCTAAAAAATTTGCAGAGCAGGGAGCCAATGTAGCATTTACATTTCTTTCTTCTGTAGAAAAAGCGCAGGCATTTGAAAAGGAACTGGAGGCGCTTGGCATCAAGGCCAAAGGCTACCAAAGTGACGCGGCTAATTTTGCTGCTGCTGAAAAGCTCATTGAGGAAATTGTTGCCGATTTTGGTAAGCTGGATATCGTCGTTAATAATGCAGGCATCACACGAGATACATTACTGATGCGCATGAGTGAACAACAATGGGACGAGGTAATGGAAACGAATTTGAAGTCAGTTTTTAATATCAGCAAGTTTGCCATCAAGCCCATGATGAAAGCAAGGAACGGTGTATTTATAAATCTTAGCTCCATAGTAGGGATTAATGGCAACGCAGGACAGGCTAATTATTCATCTTCCAAGGCAGGAATCATTGCCTTTACCAAATCAATTGCCAAGGAACTTGGCTCAAGAAATATACGTGCAAATGTAATCGCCCCGGGATTCATTGAAACTGAAATGACCGGCGAACTTCCTGAAGAGATCCGCAAAAGCTGGGAACAGGCTGTTCCCCTCAAAAGGGCAGGAAGCACCGAGGATGTTGCCAATTTGGCAGTATTTCTGGCGTCAGATATGGCATCTTATATTACCGGACAGACCATTCAGGTTTGCGGTGGCCTTCTAATGTAAATACAAGAAATTCAATATATTAATAAGCTGTAATGATCCGATGTGATTGTTACAGCTTATTTTTTTGGAATATTTTAATCCATTTGAACCAAGGCGGCCATATATTTGTATATACATTTAATGTAAATACATTTATTATGGAACAAGCAACAATTACTTCAACAGAAACACAAACACGTACCTGGAACATTGACAACGTACACTCCAATATCCGCTTTAATATAAGGCATTTGGTCGTATCAAAAGTATCCGGTCATTTCGACAAATTCACTGGTAGCATTACCACTGAAGGCAATGATTTCAAAACAGCCAAAGTAAATTTTGAAGCTCAAACACCTTCTATTACTACCGGCGTTGCCGATAGGGAT
>CAILMK010000114.1 GCA_903835275.1 uncultured bacterium
TCGCGCAATGATACTCTTCCATATTTGCACGACCAGATAATCCAAACAATCGAAGGCTTTTTTAATGCTATAAAATTTATTGAATATCTAAATGAATCAGAGCTAAGCAATGAAGATGCTGTTCAAGTAAAAAGAACAGCAATTTATCGAAATTAAAATATTTTCATCTTTGCGCTTTTTTGCGTGAAATAATATCTCCGAAATCTGTGCTATCTGCGCGAGAATTAAAACAAAATCCCCTAAACTCTATTATCTTTGAATTATGAATAAACTTATTCCATTCTTGCTTCTGCTAATTCTTTTTTCCTGTAACGGAAACAAAAACTCCAATGAAAGTGCACAGGCAGAAAAAGAGAATAATGAAAGTTCAATCCTGCCGGATAGTTTATTCAAATTCAATATGAGTAAAATTGATATTCTAATTGATACCGGTTTTGCAAGGACTATTGAAAAAAAGGAACTGGTGACCCTTGATTCTATTCAAAAGGCTCATTTCATTGGCGGACTTGGAAAAATGTACGACCGTGGTATTGAAATACCTTATCGTTTTTTCACGGCGCGATTTGTTTCCAAACTTGAAAAAAGAGGCGACCTCACTCCTATTATCATTGATATGGGCGGGGATGATTATGGTTCTTTACTTTATATATTATTGGATAATAAATCAGATCCCGTTTCCTATTACAAACTCTGGGGCGGCTTTTGCGCCGGTGAAGATGAAGGCAAGGATGGCACTTTAGTTCAATGCCCGGAAAGGACCTCCCTTATTAAAGCTGACGGCATTTATTCATATATAACTACTGAACGCATCAAGGTTCATTCGGGTCCCACTTTGGTAGATTCGGTCAGGTATTTCACCAAAATATTGCCTTCCGGCAAGATTGAAACTAACCGCATTGATAGTACAAGGTATGTAAGGAAAACGAAAAAATAATGTATAAACTTCTTCCATTTTTCCTTCTACTTATTCTTTTTTCCTGCAATGGAACCCACAACAAGTCCCCTGTCGATAAAGAGACTAAGGCTTCTGTTCTGCCGGATAGTTTATTCACAATGACACTATCTGGTGATGCAATAACGATTGATACGAATTTCGTAGAAGAAATTGAGAAAAAGGAATTTGTTGAACTGGACTCAGTACAAAAACAAAAATTCATTTGTGGCCTTGGCAGCATTAAAGATCGCGGCATTGATATTCCATGTAATTATAAATTTTTCAAAGCGAGGTTTATTGCTAAACTGGAAAAAAGAAAGGCATTCTATCCTATAATAATTGACCTCAACGGTGATGATTATGGATCTATACTTTATATCCTGCTTGATTCAACATCCAAACCTGTTTCTTATTATAAGCTCTGGGGCGGTTTTTGTGCAGGCCCTGATGTAAAAAAAGATACAACCTTGGAATTATGCCCGATAAGAGGCTCTTTAATTACCAACGATGGTATCGAATCCATTGACATTAGAGAATCTTACAAAGCAAAAAAAGATATTAATGGAGTTATTATAGAACAGGAACATCATAAAGTAATCATAGATTCAATTACATATTTTACCAAAATCCTTCCCTCCGGTAAACTCGAAACTAGCCGGATTGATAGTGTCAGATATAAAAGAAAAGAGAA
>CAILMK010000115.1 GCA_903835275.1 uncultured bacterium
ATTATTTTATTCTTTTCACAGTTTCCCTTGTGGGCGTTATTATTTATTCACTGGTCAGGCATGCCATTGCACATTGGGAGCAATTATATGCCAATTACGCGCCGCATCCTTTTTTTGCAGGACACGGTGATTATGCTGCTGCTATCTGCATGTTTGTGCCAATTATAGGAATTTTTATTTTCAGGCCGGCGGTATATAAGATCACTGCTCTGGGCAGATTTTTCCTGATATGTTTTTTATTGATTATGCTGGCAGGTATAACACTTAGCTTTACACGCGCCGCATGGATAGGAATGGCTGTGAGTCTTGGAGTACTATTGATTATGGTACTCAGGGTGAAATGGTACACGCTGGTTGTAATGATTCTCTGTCTTGTAATAGTTGGAGTTGTAAAACGCGACGATATTTATAGGAAACTTGAATCCAACAAAGAGGTTTCAGCAAGCAATTTGAAACAGCACGTGGAGTCTATTTCCAATATTTCCACGGATGTAAGTAATACGGAACGGATCAACCGATGGAAATCTGCTTACCGGATGTTCAAGCTTCATCCAATATTTGGCTGGGGTCCCGGAACATATATGTTCCAATATGCGTCCTTTCAGAGATCTAATGAGATGACCGTAATCAGTACCAATACAGGTAACCTTGGTAATGCCCATAGTGAATACGTAGGCCCGCTTGCGGAAGAAGGCATTTTCGGACCACTTTCGTTTTTATCCATTGTGCTGGTAAGTCTATTTGTTGGCATACGGCTTACATATAGGGGTATAACCCGTTTTGTAAGATATACTGCCGCTGCAACTGTCCTCGGGCTGATTACTTATTATGTTCACGGATTGATTAATAATTATCTGGATACCGATAAAGCCGCTGTGCCATTTTTTGCAAGCATGGCAGTTTTGCTTGTGCTGGATATTTATTATAATAAGGAAGAAAACCGTTCCGCTGCTCCTGTCGTTTAGCCGTTTTGTATTAAACCACATCCGCTTAAAATTATCTAAGAAAAATGTATATGAAAAAAATAGTTGCTTTTGCCGCACTTTCATTATTGGTATTTGGATGCAGCACGGTAAGCCACATGAGTGAATTCCGTACAGATCCGGTTGTAGTGGATGGCATTTCCAATGAGTGGTTGCTACCCTTGAATTATTACGATGCGGAAACTCAATTGAACTATGCTTTCGCGAATGACAAGGAGAATTTTTATATCTGCGTCAGGGCATCTGAATCTGCTGCGAAAAGAAAGATATTGCGCAATGGTATCAATCTTGGAATAGAAGTGGAAGATAAAAAAGGCGATGAAAAAATATCTATCCTTTACCCGAATCCTCCCAAGGATATTACAAAGGATAAGGACCAGGAAACGGAGCAGGCAGAAGGTGGAAGCAGGAAATTCAGGAAGAAAGACCTGGGCTATCTCGGTGAAATGCAACTCACAGGTTTTAATGACAAAATACCGGCAACCCTTCTTCCCCAAAACGATTTCGGGATTAATGTTGCTGTAAAAATGGATAGCAATAATGTGCTCGTTTATGAGGCGGTTATTCCCTTCAAAACTTTTTTTAAACCAAGCCTTAATTCTTCTGATTGCAAAAAGGAATGGACCCTTACCGTGAAACTTAAAGGTATTGAAGGTGCAGGAAATGGCAACAGGATACATGGTAACCCTGATCCTTCCGGTGGCGGAGGAATGGGTGGCGGTGGCGGAATGGGTGGCGGTGGTATGGGAGGTGGTGGCGGCATGGGCGGCGGCCGAGGCGGCATGGGTGGCGGCGGAGGTCGTGGTGGTGGAGGTCGCGGTGGCAGAGGCGGTGGCGGCGGACAACCAAATCCTGTGGCTGAATCCGGCTCTCTCAAAGTAGTTTTCCGTCCGGTTCTGAAATAGTAACTTAGGCCACTGTTCACAGACGACAGACCACAAAAAATCGTAGTGGCATGCAATATAAAAGTAAAGAATTAAACCTCAAAAGGTCTTTAAGACCTTTTGAGGTTTTTGCATTATCACATTTGCAAATTATCACATTATCACATTTTTGTCCCTTGTCCCCCGCCCCTTGTCCCTTTGTGCTTTAAATCTTATCTTTGCATTGTGTTAAATCATTTTTATAACGGTAAAAAAGCAGGCATACTTGGCGGTGGCCAATTAGGCCGTATGCTCATACAGGCGGGCATTGATTTGAATATCGATATGTCCGTACTGGATCCGGATGCCAATGCGCCCTGCAAACCTTTTTGTAATCATTTTGTACAAGGTTCTTTCAAGGACTACGAAACGGTGTTGGATTTTGGAAAAAACCTCGATGTACTGACCATAGAAATTGAGCATGTAAATGTAGATGCGCTTCAAAAATTGGAAGCACAGGGAAAGGATGTATTTCCGCAACCGGAAATTATCCGCATCGTTCAGGACAAGGGATTGCAAAAGCAATTTTACAGGGATAATAATATTCCCACTTCGGATTTTATTTTAATCAACGATGCTTCGGAAATAAAGGACCACACTGATTTTTTACCTGTATTCCAGAAAGTGCGTACTTCCGGATACGATGGAAGGGGTGTTCAGGAAATGAATACTATCGGTGATATTGATAAAGCACTGCAAGGCCCGAGTGTACTGGAGAAAAAAGTAGATTACGAAAAAGAAATTTCTGTAATAGTGGCGCGCGGAAAAAACGGTGAAACATCTGTTTTCCCTCCGGTGGATATGATCCTTCACAAGGAGAAAAATCTTTTGAGTTATCTTGCATCGCCCGCTGAAATTAATGAAACGGTAGAAAGAAACGCACAATATCTTGCCAGGGAAATTGCAGGTAAATTAAATCTCGTCGGTATCCTTGCAGTAGAAATGTTTTTACTTCCCGGCGGGGAATTGCTGGTAAATGAAATTGCTCCGCGTCCGCACAACAGCGGACACCAAACCATTGAAGGAAACATCACTTCCCAATACGCACAATTATGGAAGGCGATCCTCGGATTACCTTTAGGCGATCCTGATACGATACGTCCTTCAGCGATGATAAATTTGCTGGGTGAGGACGGATATTCAGGCGATGTTTTTTATGAAGGCATAGAGGAAGCAATGACTATTTCAGGTGTTTATGTACATTTGTATGGCAAGCTTACAACAAAGCCTTTCCGCAAAATGGGGCATATCACCATTACCGGAAATACCTTGCAGGAAGTGCATGAAAAGGCAAAACACGTCGAGGCTTTGGTGAAAGTAAAAAGTTTATAAAATCAAATGCAATGAAACAAATAGGAATCATCATGGGCAGCGAATCGGATCTACGGATCATGAAAGATGCTGCAACGATACTCGATGAATTCGGCATCAGCTATGAGATCACCGTAGTATCTGCACATCGTACGCCCGACCGTATGTTTGAATACGCGCGTAGCGCACGCAAGCGTGGACTGAAAGTGATCATTGCAGGTGCAGGTGGCGCAGCGCATCTTCCCGGTATGGTGGCATCGCTGACAAGCCTTCCTGTGATTGGTGTTCCTATCAAATCTTCCAACTCCATTGACGGATGGGATTCTGTTCTTTCCATTTTGCAAATGCCGGGTGGTGTTCCGGTTGCAACTGTTGCTCTTGATGGCGCAAAAAATGCCGGCATTCTTGCTGCGCAAATCATTGGTTCTTTCGACGAATCCATTGGTAAAAAACTGGACGCGTACAAAGAAGGACTAAAAGAAAAAGTAGAGCAAGGCGCGAAGAATATGGAGAAATAATTGGCAGTTATCAGTCAACAGTTATCAGTCAACAATGAACATTTTGTAGGGGCGAATGGATCCGCCGCGGCGGACGCCCTTATTTTTTTGCCCTCTCTGTCATTCAGCAGGAACCTTGCCAATGCAAGAGATAAACCTAATGAAGTAGATACAGATTCATGTTAGTTCTTTATTTTTTCGCAGGCATGTTTATCTCCAAGTTCGCATCCTTTTTTCCAATCACTCATTGCCTTAACTGAATTGTGAAGGCTCTGCTCAGCATCACCCCGCAAAGTATATGCTACAGCATATTTGGGATTTATTGTCAAGCATTTGTTTAAGTCCAATATTGCATTTGGATAGTCATGAAGTTTGACTCTTTCATTCGCGATCATGATATATAGCCAATCATACTGTGGATTTTTTTTAATAACAGTCAGATAATCTTTTAGTGCGCCTCTATAATCACCAATTTTATTTTGCGCATTTCCTCTGTTTACTAATGTGGATGTTTTATAACCATTAATTTCAATGTCTTTGTCATATTCCTCAATAGCGCCCAAAGAGTCACCTATCATATCTTTTATACATCCAAGGCTAAAATGAATTGAAGGATAGTATAAAGGATCAATTTTTAAAACCTTTTTATAAGCCACTAGCGCTCCATGATAATCTTTATCTCGTTCCCTTATATACCCTATGGAATAATATGCATGTATATTGCTGGGATCTATTTTGATAACACTGACGAAATCCTCTATTCTATGCTTGTCAAGTCTTAAGTCACCTCTGAAATTATATGCTTTGATATTTGAAGGATTAATTTCTATTGCTTTTGTAAAATCATCAATAGCTCCCTTAACATCATCTGCATTGAATTTGGAACGACCTCTTCTATAATATGCCTCATCATATTGGGCATCTGTTTCAATGGCTGTGGTAAAGTATTTAATAGCTTCCTTATAATTGTCTGTTGAATCCAATTTGATTCCTTTATTTAAATATTCAACAGCTTTTCCCCTATTGTTACTTTTACAAGCAACTAAGAAAAGTAATGAAAGGCATAAAAGGGTCAATAGTTTTTTCATTGTGTTTTTCATTACTTTTTCACAAGCTAAATTATTTCTCTTCGCTGGCAAGTCTTTATCATGGCGGTGTGGCTCGCGTGGATAAAAGTCTTTCATATAGTGACCACTTTGTGGCAGACTTTTTTACTTCACTGTAAACGGCACCACCAGTTTCAAGCTTATATTTCTTCCCATATTATAAATACCGCTGTGTCCTGTGGTATTATCCGGATACGGTTCAAAATATTTGAGGCGACTCATATTGCTTTCATATGCTATGTCAGCAAGGTTATTGCCTAGTATATACAAACTGAAAATCACCTTGTTGTTTTTATTGGTAAAGTCGCCGCCAAAACCTGCATTCAGCAGTGTATAGGAAGGGGTAGGCGTTTCGGTATTATTGGCAAGTAAAACCCGATCCTGTTTGGCATAATATTCCACTTCTATCTTTGCGAAAGCATTTGTAATATGCAATGCTTTCAGTTTGAAATTAGCGCGCAGTTCAGAGCGGGTATGCAGTGGCGGAATGAAAGGAAGATATTTATCTTCGGCAGTTACATTGATTCCGTTTCCTCCAAGGTTTTGTGCATATACAATGGATAATCCATTCTCAAAATGTAGCCAGTCCAGCGGATGCGGATGTATATCAAGCGTGGCTTCCCCACCGTATAATTGCGCATGAGATGAAACAAATTTGAAGGTCTGGTTACCCGGTACAATAACAGAATCCTGTCCGTAGGTATTTAATAATTTTTCGTTGTAAATATAATTCGTAATATCATTATTGAATGCTTCCACACTAAATGATACGTGCTTGGAATTTATAAAAATTCCTATGTCTTCCTGCAGGCTGAATTCAGGTTTGAAATCCGGATTGCCTATCTGGTAAACATTCGTTCCCGGATGTACACCGTTGGCGGCAATTTCCGAAATATTCGGAGCACGGTATCCGCGGGCAATATTTGCTTTTATGAGGAAATTATCATTGAAATTATAGGTGGCTCCCGCGCTTCCTGATGCTCCTGAAAATGTATGTACATAAGGAGTAAATTGCTGTGTAGCGCCGGTACTGTTCGGTAATGCGCGCCCGTCAAATCCGGTCACCGGATCAGTGACCGTCGATAATGCATCACTGGTGAAGCTTCGCACATCATAGCGCACACCGCCACTGATGTCCAGTTTGTCGTATGATCTTTTTATAAATGCAAAGGGACCTGCATCCGCAAGATGATAATCAGGAATAATAAATTCAGTGGCACCGAATTCATTTTTATTCATCTGGTACATTCCGTTTATCCCTATGGCCGGCTCCCATTTGTGAAAGTCAGGAAGAAAATATTTCACATCGTACGTTAATGTTTGTAAGACCAGATATAATCCTGGAGTATCGCTCAAAACCGGGTGACTGAATTCACGCCTTTCGCTTAACTGGTAACCTACATTCATGGATATTTTTCCTGCACCGCCGAGTTCGAACATATTATTGGAATAAAGCCTGTAGTGCTGCACATGCTGATGGAGGGGAGCAATTTTATAAGAGTTTAATTCTGCTTTTGAAACAATAGGACGGAAGGTATCGGCTTCACTTACCTGCTTTGTAAATTTACGGCTCGCGGAATCCCGGCTTCCGTCCGGTATTTCCTGCAGGTCATCAAATAAACTGAAACTCAGGTGAGAATATCCCCAGCTTTTATTAATGCCCAGCATCGCTGCTGCATCTGTTTCATGAAAGGCGGTGCCGTATACGCGTCCGTCAATTTTATCCTGATAATTGGTCGCTTCCTTATGCGTGCCACGGAACATCCAAGTCAGTCCATGATTATTTCCTGCAATGCCGGCGGAGCCTTCAAAAAGTCCGTTGTTGGATTGGAAACTCCCCATGACGCTGCCTTCTATCTTTCCATCAGGTAATGATGGCGGCGGCAAAATATTGATCACTCCCGCCAGTGCATCGGAACCATAGATCAGGCTCGCAGGACCTTTGATCACTTCAATTCTTTCAATGAGGTTATCATCTATTTCAATGCCGTGTTCATCTCCCCATTGTTGCCCTTCCTGGCGCACTCCGTCAAATAGGGTGAGGATACGATTGTAACCAAGTCCGCGGATGAAAGGCTTGGACACATTTGGCCCTGTAGTTACTGCATTGACCCCCGGAACCTTTGCAATTCCATCTATGGCATTGGTACTTAAATTTGAAATAAGGTAATCCTTGCTTATAACCGTAATCGGTACCGGATCACGGCGTATTTCTGTTGCGTGTGATACACCCGTAACCGTCACCTGGCTCAGTTCCAAATGCGTTTCATCAAGGGGAACATCGAGAACCGTTGGTCCCAGTACATTTACAGTAAGGGTTTTGGCAGCATAGCCGATCAACTGGACTTCTATAATGAACTTACCCTTGGGCAAATTGCTAAAGTTGTAATTGCCGTTAGTATCACTCAGCGCGCTTTTTTTAAGGTCGGTAATATGAATGATTGCCCCATACAGTGCTTCACCGGAAACCTTGTCCCTGATGGTACCCCGCAGGCTATTTTGTGCATGGGTATTTAAACCAATGCAGATAATGGCAATCAATAGTATGAGTGGTTTGAACATAATTACGATTTGGATATAAAACGATTCAAAGATAGGACAATATTTTGTTTTTGCAACAAAGTTGCAAAAATTTTGTCAATTTGAATCGAAATCCTTATCTTTGAATTTGAAACGCACTCACCTTTTACTAACTATATGCTGCCGCGCTCATTAACCATATTATTCCTAAGCTTATCCCTTCTTTGCAGTAAATCTGCACTAAGCCAGGGGCTTATCAACGGCAATTTACTGGTTTGTTCCAATAGCACCGGCGTTTATACTGTGCAGGGGCATCATGTGTATAATGTAAGCTGGGGCATCACAGGAGGCTTCATCAATACCGGTCAGGGTACTACTTCCATAAATGTGGGCTGGAATTATGTGAAAAACGGAAAACTGACTTTTAGTGCCATAGATTCCTCAACGTCCGCAACCCTGTATGATACACTGAATGTAAGCATTGATACCACATGCGTGTGGCCCGGCGATGCGAACCATGATCATAAGGTTTCCTATACCGATCTACTGGCAATTGGCGAAGCCTATGGAAAAAGACATGCGCCATGCCTTGATACATCCACGGAATGGGTGGGGCAGCCGAGATGCGGATGGCATGATACGATTCCCCTTGGCATTGAAATGAAAAATGTGGATTGTAATGGGGACGGTGTTGTTGATCTCAACGATACAGATGCAATCATAAGGAATTATTCAAAGACCGGAACGGATAAGATGGCAAGTTCATGGTTATGTCCGCCTCCGCAAACAGGAGATCCTGAACTGCGTATTTATTCAGGTGTGAGTACTGATACTATTTATCCCGGACACTTTCTTTATACTTCCGTTTACTTCGGAACGCCTTTTTTGACAGTAAATGCAGCCTACGGCATTGCTTTCAGTTTTAATTATGATCCTGAAATTTTTGATGGAAATATGACTCAAGTAGATCTGAGCCAACAATGGATCACCGCGAGTTGCAAGGATTCCATTGTATTTTATAAAAACTTTCCTGACCTTGGAAGAATAGATTTTGCATTTTGCCGTACCGATCATAATTTCAATACAGGATCGGGTGAACTGGTGACTTTGAAAATGCATGTAAAGGACAAAGTTCCCATGTATAAAACAATCTCAAGGTTTACGCTCGGGGAATTCCAGTTTGTATCCATCGATGGCGGACTCAGCGGAGTGGTACGCACCAATGATTCCGCAGTAGTGGCAGGAAATGTAGGCATTGAAAACGCGGTCAATATTGACAATAATGTTTCCGTATATCCTGATCCCGCAACGGATCTGGTACAGGTAAATTGCACTTCAGGAATCCATACTATTGCATTGTATAATGAACTTGGTTCTTGCCTCCTGCAGCAAAAATTTAGTGGAAACCCTACACAGGAAAGAGTAATACTTCCTGCATCTATTCACGGAATATTTATCCTCGAAATTTCCGACAGGCAGGGATATGTTTCACGCAAAAAAGTAATGGTACAATAATTGCGATTATTGTTAACGCGATAGATTTTATTCCTTCGCCGATAAAAGATGCTTAAGAAAATACTTCCCCGTTTTATTTTCAACCTGTATCAGAGATGGAGGCTTGCCAGTGCCTATAATTTGTGGAAAGTAAGTGGCGCGCATATTCCTCCCCCGCACTCTGTAAAGCAATATCATATTCTGAAAACGGCGCGGCGATCAAACGCGAAAGTATTTGTAGAAACCGGAACGTACAAGGGTGATATGGTCAATGCCGTGAAGGATGTTTTCAGGGAAGTTCATTCCATAGAACTGGATCATTTGCTATTTGCAAAAGCAGGAGAAAGGTTCATAAAAGATAAAAATGTTTTTCTTTATCGCGGGGATAGTGCCGAGCTGCTTCCTGAAATTCTAAGCACTATCAATGAGCCCGTTCTTTTCTGGCTGGATGGGCATTATTCCGGTGGTATCACTGCAAAAGGTGATGTCATTACTCCGATAGTAAAGGAACTTTCCATACTATCCAAAAGAACCCAGAAAGATAGTATCCTGATAGACGATGCACGCCTTTTTAACGGCACAGATGATTATCCCGATATCAATGAAATGCTGCGGATAGTCCGCGAAGATTTCCCTGACGGAGAATTGAGAATCGGTGATGATATTATTTCGATAATAAGGAAATAAATTTCAGTCTACAGTCCACGAAATAACCCCTCCCCCCGATAAATCGGGGACCTCCCCTAAAAATCCCGAATGGTCGGGACTTTCAGCAGAGGGGAAATTAAAAAATCTTCGATTTTTATGTGCTCCTCGATAACTTATCATAATTGTCATCCTGAAAGGATATTTTTTCTCTAGTGGTATTTGTAGGGTCATGACATGTGATGACCGATTCTTATTGCACACAGATTACACAGATAATATTTTACATTCGTCCTGTCATTCAGGAGGAAACTTGCCAGTGCTTCAGATGAACTTTGTGAAATATGCTGCGAAAAAAGGGATTGAATTCGCCGCGGCGAACCTGGCTCAATGGTTCGGATAAATATATCCGAACCATTGTGGGACTTCAGTCAGTTCGATTACTACTATCCGCAAGAAGTATAATGTCAACATCAAGTTCAATATTTAATTCGCGAATTAGATTATTATACCTCGAATTAAGATGTACCCATGGCGTGCTTTCATCATTATCCACATAAATATATAAGCCGCAAGAAAATTCACAATAGTATTTCTTGCAAATTATTCTAAAGGCTTCAATCTTGGATTCAATAACATCTAAAAGCGAATTCATTTGATCTTCAAATGAAGAATAATTATCACAACCTGGAGGATCCAAAATCCATCCATTTTTCTTTGCCAATGCATTAACTTTGGGATTTTTTCTTTCACCCTTAATATATACCTTTGATGGCTTTACGCCAAGCAATTCTGATATTTCATCATGTGAAATATCGTTAAAATCCCATATGCAAAAACTAAAACTAATTTCATTCTTTCCCATATATCAAATGCCATAAATTATTAAATGCAATATAGATCATGAAGGTGCTTTACATAGAGTGTCCCAAGTATTAAAAAACAAGCAGATAAGAGAAGAAAGAGGGAGGTTAAAATGATTGAAAGGCGATGGCTTGAAAAAAACATTGGTTTATTCTTAACTATGATTTTATATTTTCCGCTTCTATAGAAATACAAGTAATTAATTAATAATAATGCTAGAGATACTCCTAACAATATCCACATAGGTAATGAAATACAGTAAAAGCGCGTTAATAAAGTACCCAAAGTAATATTTATAAAAAAAGATTCTGAGGCACTTAACGCTAATATAGTTGTCAAGTGTGGCTGATCTTCCTTGAGAATTTTAGAGTAGAGAAGATAATAGTAGTAGTAGATAACTTTCATTAAATTTATACTTTCGGCTTATTTTTTAAAAGTAGCAAAAATTTTATAGCTTATCTCCCCCCTTCGCTCGCGCGAGTCTTTAGCGAAGCGATGACTCGTGCGGAAAGGTAGAAGAAAGTCTTCAGACTTTCTATTGCAATCAACCACCACCTCACAACTCAAACCTACAACCCCAATTCCTTCCTCTGGCTGTCCGCAATAGGAGCAGGGGCATCCAGCATCAGGTCACGGCCGGCATTGTTCTTAGGGAATGCCATTACATCACGGATGGAATCGGTAGCTGAGAGTATAGCACAAAGCCTGTCCAGTCCGAAGGCGATACCACCATGCGGAGGTGCCCCGAATTTCAATGCTTCCAGTAAGAAACCGAATTTATCTTTTGCTTCTTCATCGGAGAGTCCGAGTGCGGAGAAAACCTTGGCCTGTATTTTCGGGTCGTGTATACGGATGGAACCACCGCCACACTCGCTACCGTTGATGACGAAATCATACGCGTAGGCTTTTACATTACCCTGGTCGCTTTCCATTTTGTCAAGATCTTCCTCACGCGGAGAAGTGAACGGATGGTGCATAAAGCTCCAGAGTTTTTTATCTTCATTCCACTCGAACATCGGGAAATCAATCACCCACAATGCGGCGAATTTATTTTTATCACGCAGACCTAATTCTTCTGCTATTTTCAGGCGAAGATCGCCAAGTGATTTCTGAATTTTATTAGTAGCTCCAGCACCTATGAGAAGAAGATCCCCCGCAACTGCGCCGCAATGTTCCAGCCATGTTTTAGTAGCTGCTTCATCAAAGAATTTATTTACGGAAGAAGTAATGGTGCCATCGGCAGCCCATTTCACCCAGATGAGTCCGGATAAACCGCGATGCGCTTCTTTCACAAAATCAGTGAATGCATCCAGTTGTTTGCGTGTGTATGCAGCACAACCTGCGGCAACAATTCCGGCTACGTTTCCTTTACTGGCAAGTGCATCCTTGAAAGGAGCAAACTCTGCATTTTGCAAAAGAGAATCCAAATATTGTATTTCCATTCCGAAGCGGATGTCCGGCTTATCGCTGCCGTATTTACTCATCGCATCATCATAGGACATGGTAGGTATATCGCCGAGATCAATGCCGCGCACTTCCTTGAAAATATGTTTCGCCATTCCTGTGAAGACATCAATCACATCCTGCTGGTCATTAAAGCTCATTTCACAATCTATCTGTGTAAATTCCGGTTGTCTGTCGGCACGCAGATCCTCATCGCGGAAACAACGTACGATCTGGAAATACCTGTCGTATCCGCCGATCATCAATATCTGTTTGAATAATTGCGGCGATTGCGGCAGTGCATAAAATTCCCCGGGGTGCATACTGGAAGGCACTACGAAATCACGTGCGCCTTCCGGAGTGGATTTTATCAGGAAAGGAGTTTCTATTTCAAGGAATCCGGTAGTGTCGAGGTACCTTCTTGTTTCCTGCATGACGCGGTGGCGAAGCAGGATATTATTTCTGAGTGGTTTCCTCCGCAAGTCCAGGTAACGGTATTTCATGCGCAGTTCCTCGCCGCCATCGGTATTATCCTCAATGGTGAATGGAGGAATTTCAGAAGTATTCAGGATGGTCAGTTCAGAAACTATTATTTCAATATCTCCGGTAGGAATTTCCTTATTCTTGTTGTAGCGTTCGGCAACCTTGCCTTTCACCTGGATCACATACTCACGGCCCAGTTCCTTGGCACGCTGGAAGAGCGCGGCATCATTCTCCGTATTGAAAACAAGCTGGGTGATACCGAACCTGTCGCGAAGGTCTATAAAGGTCATAGCCCCGAAATCACGGTTGTATTGCACCCATCCGGCAAGAGTGGTTTCCATTCCGGCATGTTCTATTCTGAGTTCCCCGCAGGTATGCGATCTGTACATAATGTTATTTTCTAAAAGTTGCAAAGTTAAGGAAAGAGGCGCATTTTGGCGAGGGGTATAAAACCCCCTCGCTTGAGAGTAGTTGTATTAAGTCCCATTGGGGCGGAGGTTTGGTAGGATAGATGATCTCCCAGAGTTCAAGTCCCGTAGGGACGAAGGTTCAAACCTAAGCCCCTACAGGGCTTAAAAAAAGAGACAACCATCATTTCTAGCAAACCTGCGCTCCTACGGAGCTAAACGAAAAAAGCAATGGTAGATCCTTAGCGAGGGGTTTTATACCCCTCGCATAAGTTGGAAAGGAGCAGAAAATCCCCTTTCTGACTAATTCCTAAATTCCTTAACTTTGTACCCTTACAACCTTATAACTTTACAACGATAACACCATGTACGGAAAGATAAAAGACATACTTGCAGCAGAACTGGCTGACATCAAGGCACAAGGGCTTTACAAGAGCGAGCGCATCATCATGAGTGAGCAAGCGGCTGAAATAGAGATAGCAGGAGGCAAAAAAGTGCTGAATTTTTGCGCTAATAATTATCTCGGCTTATCCTCACACCCAAGGGTAAAGGCAGCAGCCAAGAAAGCTATTGATACTCATGGATATGGAATGAGCAGTGTGCGCTTTATCTGCGGTACCCAGGATATCCACAAGGAACTGGAGCAAAAGATCGCTGACTTCCATAGCACGGAAGATACCATCCTGTATGCAGCCTGTTTTGATGCCAATGGCGGCGTATTCGAGCCTTTAATGGGTGAGAACGATGCCATCATTTCCGATGAGTTGAACCATGCGAGCATCATCGACGGGGTGCGCCTTTGCAAAGCACAACGTTTCCGCTACAAGCACAATAATATGGAAGAACTGGAAGAGCGCCTGAAGGAAACCCAGGGCAACCGCTTCCGCATTATAGTTACCGATGGAGTATTTTCCATGGATGGTACCATTGCACAACTGGATAAAATTTGCGACCTCGCTGATAAATATGATGCCCTCGTTATGGTGGATGAATGCCATGCTGCAGGATTCATGGGTAAGACGGGCCGTGGTTCCATAGAGCATTGCGGTGCTACCGGCAGGGTTGATATCATCACCGGTACACTGGGCAAGGCTCTTGGAGGCGCCATGGGCGGATATACCACCGGCAAAAAAGAGATCATTGAAATGCTTCGTCAGCGCTCACGTCCGTATTTGTTTTCCAATTCTTTGGCTCCATCCATAGTGGGTGCAAGTATTGAAGTATTTAATTTATTAACTGAAACCACTGATCTCCGCGATAAGCTCGAGGAGAATGTAAAATATTTCCGCTCTAAAATGGCGGCACTCGGATTTGACATCAAACCGGGTACACATGCTATTTGTCCGCTGATGCTGTATGATGCACCAATGGCACAAAAATTCGCTGAAAGATTATTGGAAGAAGGCATCTATGTTATTGGATTCTTCTATCCTGTCGTTGCAAAAGGGCAGGCGCGTATTCGAGTACAAATTTCTGCAGGGCATAGCCGCGAACACCTTGATAAAGCCATTGCCGCTTTCACCAAAGTAGGAGAGGAGCTGGGTGTGCTGAAGAGTGCGACGGCGTAAACTATAACTATTGGCACAAGCGGACGCTTGCGCCAGCGAATAATAAAGTTGAAAAGCGATCCGCAAGGCTCGCTTTTTTTTGTGCCCTCTAACCCCCTAAAGAAACCCCTCCGCCCTTTGGGCACCTCCCCTAAAAATAGGGGAGGTGTTGCGCTCCGCGCGGTTAGTGATCACATATCGTAATTGTCATCCTGAAAGGATCTTGTTTTTATTTTGTGATGATGTGGAAAAATGATCGGGCTTTAAATTATCACTAAAGATATTTCCTTAATTTAGCAGAATGAAAAGAGCCATCATTTCATTCTGCCTCTTGATAATATGCATTGGCATATTCTACTCCTGCAAGAATCCTTGTGAGGGTAATGTGGCAAAGCATTATTTTGTTGAAATACACAAAGAGAAAAAACCGTCCATAAACAGATATTACACTAATGTTTATGGAGTTGGTAAAAACGCTGAAATATATCCTTTTTATAATGATAGTCTTGTAGAAACATACGAGGTTTACCTGAATCTTCATGCTAACGCCGTACAGTTTGCATTTGAAAATGCGACTTTAAAAGATACACTTACCATTACGTATTCTCATGATATGCATTTTGCAGGTGATGCGTGCGGTTACGTAGATAAAATGTCTAGAACAGGCGATGTATCCAACACGATGAAAATTGTCAGTGCATGGATGTATCATCCATCATCGGGCGGCTGGCTCGGTTCAACAGCTGAAGACAGTTTAATTTGTATCCAGGTGCAATGAAAAAAATCAATATAATTTTCCTGTTTATATTATTTGGCCTGTTTGCAAATGCCAGGGTAAAGGGAGATTCTACTCTTTCCGGTTTCAGGTTAAGTGGGGATATTTTTAAACCGGTTGAATTTTACCTTGGATACAATCATGCTATGGATGCCGGGATTTCCGGCCAGTATTTTTTTGCACCGCATTTCGGATTGGAGCTTGGTGCAGGATACGGTAGTTATCATAATGATAATCCGAATATTGGCAACCTGCATGATTTTTCTGTAAGCGGTTATTACATTAAGCCGGGTTTGTTGATCTGTTCAAAAGGGAAGGCGTTCCTGATAGAAATTAATTATGGATATTCCATATTTTCTGAAACTGGAAAATATATAATCCGAGGTCCGTATTGGGGAGATGTAGTGATTCCAATGAATGATAATCTCAAACATGGATTTCTCGAAACATACATGTCGCAATCAGTTTATGCAACTAACCTTTTTGATTTTAAAGTGGGATTGGGGCTGGATATTTCTGACATAATTTTTTTTCAAAGTTACTCGGGGCATAATCCACAATACCTTCCGGGTTATGGAGAATCAATACCCTTGAATCTGCGTTTTCTCGGCACGATTAATTTCAAGATTCCACAAAAACAATAAAGCCATTCCCCGGGGAATGGCTTTATCTGTGAACGCAGAAAAAGTTTAGTTGTGTATCAGTTTATATCTTCCCGTGCTTCCGTCGGAGAAGTGCAGATTGAGAATGTAAAATCCTTTGGGAAGTGCTGATGCGTCCATGTATTTCACATCATTTAAGTATTCTGAAATAATGCGTCCGGAAACATCGCAGACTTCCACTTTAGCCAATGTAATTCCTTGTTTTTGGATATCAAAATGAACGATGTCATTCGCGGGGTTGGGGTATATGTTTAAATAAGATTCCAGGTTATTGATAGCTGCAATGCCCGTATAAGTAAAGCTGAATGAATCCTTGAAAGGGGATATCAGGGTTTTTTTAAATCCGTTACCAGTCGGCCATATTACTATCACCACCGGTGATCCTAAAGGAGGTGGTGTAAATTTAGAAGGAATTGTTTCCCCGGTGACTACCTGAAAACTATCCTTCTTTGAAAAGTATGGACTTATTGAACGGGTAACTATCGTCCTTACTGTATCCAGCAGCTCTCCGTTTATTTTGAAATGCGTGTAAAAAGTATCGGGAAAATCGCTGGATGCAGTGGATGGATTAACAAGATAATATTGAAAATATATTAGCTTGCCCGGGCTAAAGCCGTTAAAATAATAAAACTTGGTATTTCCCCTCGGATCTACCCGTAATTCTGACTGCGCATGGACAGCCTGAATATAGGAGAGAAGTATAATCGGCAGCAGTAATAATATTTTTTTCATCGCAGTAGATATTTAATTCACACAATTTTATTCAAAGGAATAAACCTCATCTTTTATTTGCAAAGTTAATTCTTCTTTCTTCCAAAGTTAATTAAGATTTGAACAATACATTATTCAGTTCTTATTAATTTATAAATTCCTGAACTTCCATCAGAGAAATTCATATCCAGAATATAACAGCCTTTTGGCAGGGCGGAAATGTTCAATTCATTCTCCATGAAGGCCTGGTTCATTATTTCTTTTCCTGTCATATCCCTGATGATGACCCTTTGCAATTTTATTTCCCGGTTCAGGATTTCAAAATGGATTATATCTGTCGCGGGGTTGGGGTATATTTTTACAAGATTTTCCGGAGCAGAAACAGGTGCGATGTCTGTATACGTTACCTGGAAAGCATGGGGATTATTTAAAAACATGGAATGAACGCCATTGCCTGTAGGCCAGATAACTATAACATTAGTGCCGAATGGCGGTATTTTCACTGAATCAGCAAGTACAATGGTATCATAGACTATTATGTAATTCTTTGTGCTTAGAAAATAAGGCTTCAGGTTATCCAGGATAATCCTGCCCTTGCTTGTACTTACAGCCTTTTCGGTATTAATTCTCAGGTTGGTGTAAAACTTTAGCCCCCGTGTAACTGAATCTGAATCATTTTTAGCTATATTGATGACCTTATAGTATACAACTACCTGGTGTTTAGGAGCTAAAATATCAAATTTTATCCCGAAGGAGGCGGCAGAATCTATTCTTAGGATAGCTTGTCCGGAAACTTTTCCGGCAAATCCAACGAAGAGAGTTAGAATAATTAGTAGAACTTTTTTCATGGCAATATTGGCTTTCACATCGTAAAGTTACCAGAAAATCCACACATTTTTTTTTAATTTTATTCACTTCTTACTCGTTTTAGCGTATATTTGAATGAAGCAATAAGTCATATAGCTACTTTTAGCTATGCTTTGCGCTGTTTTTGGGAGTATGTATCCTTACTTAAATTATACTATATGGATGTGTTGAACCAAATGGTTATGCTCATGGATAGAAAGGAAGTGAAAAACTTCAAGATATACATGGGAAGAGTTACCGAGTCTGAGGATAGGAAAGACTTGACGCTCTTTGACATGATCCGTAAGACCGGTGATAAATACGATGATGACAAGGCATTTGCTAAGCTTTACAAGGATGAGGATGACAAGAATGCTTTCTACCGGCTTAAAAACCGCTTGATAGAGGATATAAACAAGAGCATTTTCATGCAGGAGTTCCACTCCGATAATGCGATGTTATCTTTTTATCTGGCTGCACTGGGGCATTATTATTTCAGTAAAACAGAATACCGCCTTGCTTTTTACCATTATAAAAAGGCTGAAAAAAAGGCACAGGAGCTTGAGGATTATGGTTTGCTGGATATTATCTATGCCCGGATGATCCGTATTTCCCAGGAGCTCCTTACTGTCAATCCTGAAGATTACATCCGTAAAAGAAGGGAAAACAGAAACCTGCTTAATAAACTGAGTGAACTTCATGATGTTTTGGAAGCCGTGGAATACCGGATGAAATTATCCCAGAACCTCAGTGCCAGCAAAAGCATTAATAATCTGCTGAAGATAACCATTGATGATTTTGCAAGGACGGACGAATTAAAAGAAAGTTCACGCCTGCAATTTGGTATTTACCGTGTGGTAAGCCGTGTGCTTTTGCAGAATAATGATTTTCCCAAGTTGGAAGAATACCTGGTGCAGGCGTACTCGGATTTTGTGAAAAAGGAATTTTTTAACAAGAATAACCATGATACAAAACTGGAAATGCTTTCATGGATAGCGAATTCACTTTTCAAGAATAAAAAATACCAGGCATCACTGGATTATGCAGAAGTTCTAAAGACTGAAATGGAGCGTTTTGATAAAATGCTGTATGAGCGCTTTGAATTATTCTATTATAATATCCTCATCATTAATTTTTCCGCGGTAAATAATTCAAAGGCGATAGAAATATTACTGAGCCTTACCCAGAGGGAAAAAATAATAAAGCAGCCCATATACGGCGCTTTTGTTTATTCGAATCTTGCAGTACTATATTACCAGAGCAAGGAATATAAAAAGGCATTGAAATACATAAATGAGTTGATCCATTTTGAAGGATACCGCACGATGGATGATCTCGTTAAGTTAAAGCTTGCCCTCGGGGAACTTATGATCCGTTATGAACTGAAAGAACGTGATGTTCTGGAATATCGATTCAAACAAATATCCAAGGATTTTTCGGAAACTCTGGAGCGGCCCGAAATACTATGGGAAAAACCTTTCATGGATGTGGTGCAAATTCTTATTACTGACGACCACTATAAAAAGAACACTGCTTTTAAAAGTTCCGTGCATATTTTTCTTGAAAAAACAGAAACTCTGGGAGGAACAGATGAGATGTTATTCATGTATGATACATGGGTGAAAGAGAAAGCAAATTTGTAGAGACGTAGCATGCTACGTCTCTACGGTGAGGGTCGTATCGGACTTGAACCGATGACCTCTGCCTTGTCGAGGCAGCGCTCTAAACCAACTGAGCTAACAACCCGAATTTTAAAATCCTAATATTTAAATTCTAAATCCTAAACTTATTGTTTACTGATAACTTATTTATGATCCGGCATGGTCCATTTATATTTCTTGGATAGTGCGGAAGGTTTTACCTTAATAATTTCAACCTTCATTTTAATGTCTTTCATTGGCCTGTTATTCGCATTGTTTTTAGGTTGCGCTGCAATTTTTTCAACAACATCCATTCCATAAACCACTTCACCGAAAACAGTATATTTCCCGTCAAGGTGCGGAGTACCGTTTTTATTTTCAACAATGTAAAATTGTGATCCGCTTGAGCGTTTCTCAGGATTTACATCATCGCCTTCACGGGCACCTGCTACAGAACCATACTTGTGTTTTATATCAGGTTTTATCTCTGCGGCAATAGTGTATGTATTGCTGTTCGGATCCTTGAAAGTATTTGGTTCGCCTTTGTATTCAGGCCCTCCTTCACCATCATTATTAATGTTATCATCCTTGGAGTTTGGATCTCCGCCCTGGATCATAAAATTAGGAATGATGCGGTGGAAAGTGGTGCCATCAAAAAAACCGCTTTTGGCAAGTTTAATGAAATTGGCTTTGTGGATGGGAGTGGCATCATAAAGATACACGTAAATATCCCCGAAGTCGGTATGGATCTTTACCAGTTCAATTTCCTGTTCGCAGGAAGTGAAAATGAAGCAGGCAAGCAAGCTGAGTACAATTGAAATTCTTTTCATATCACAATTAAATTAGAATGAAATATCTACGGCAAAGTAATAAAAAAAGGGGCATATAATATGCCCCTTTTTAATATTTGAAAAACTGTTTGTTTATTAAGCAGCAGGATTCTTTTTCGTTAAGTCAACTACAATTGGAGTTGCAACAAAAATGGAAGAGTATGTACCGATGATAACACCTACAAGCATCGCGAATGCAAATCCCTTGATCACTTCACCACCGAATATGAATAAGATCAGTACCACCATAAAGATAGTGAATGAAGTTATTACGGTACGGCTAAGCGTCTTGTTGATCGCATCATTGATCGTTGGTATCATAGGGCTCTTCTTGTTATTGTTGAGGTATTCCCTGATACGGTCAAACACAACCACTGTATCATTCATTGAATATACCATAACCGTAAGGATGGCGGCAATGATCGCCTGGTCCACATCCAGATTGAATGGCATTACATCCTTGAAGAGCGAGAAGATGGTCAATACGAATAAGGCATCGTGAATCATTGCGACGGTAGCTCCAAGGGCAAACTGCCAGCTACGGAATCGTATAATGATATAAATAAAGATCACCAACAGGGAGAAGAATATAGAATAGAATGCTATACGCTTAAGATCATTCGCAATGGTGGAACCTACTTTCTGTTCACCGATAACACGCGGATTAAATGATTTACCCAGTGGAATAAGCCCCTCTAAAAGTTTTGCCTTTACTTCCTTGCTTACATTATCACCTGTTTCAGCTACACGATAGTCAGTAATGATATTTAAGGTAGTATCATTACTGTATGTTTTAACTTCAGGAACGCTCTTGAATGTCTTTGTCAGGTTATCCCTCACATCTGTGATGGACGGAGCACCGTGGAAGGTTACCACATAAGAATACCCGCCTTTAAAATCCACACCGTAATTCAACCCACGAATGGAAAGGGAAAGTATGCCTATGCCTATGATCACGCCGGATAAAACATAGAAAATTTTACGTTTACCAACGAAGTCATAGTTAATACCCCTTAACATTCTATTAGAGAAAGCACTTCCGAAAGAAATGTGGCTATCCCTATCCAGCAACCATTC
>CAILMK010000116.1 GCA_903835275.1 uncultured bacterium
AACCGAAAGAAGAGAAATAAAATAATCAGTTACTTTTGTCCGTGTGGGCGTGTCCCATTCGTCATTGGGGAAATTTATTAACATTATAAAGATAAAATATTATGAAAGAATTCTTATTTATTTTCAGAGGCGGAATGCCAATGGATTCACCGGAAGTGATACAATCACACATGCTTGAGTGGAGAGACTGGATGGATGGACTTGCAAAACAAGGAAAACTTCTTGGTGGTCAACCGCTTGAAACCGGTGGAAAAACCGTAACAGGTAGCAGCAAAGTAGTTACAGATGGCCCATTCATTGAAAGCAAGGAAATGGTTGGCGGATACTTACTTATCAAGGCAGCTGACATAAACGAAGCCACAGAGCTTTCCAAGGGATGCCCTATCCTGCCAACAGGCGGCATTGTGGAAGTTCGCCCTATCCAAGAGATGCAGATGTAATTTGGAAAATCTGGCTGACAATAAACTCATAGACCATCTTTTCCGGCACGAATCGGGAAAGATGGTCTCTGTATTGTCCCGCATCTTCGGTATGCACAACCTTGAGATGGCCGAAGATGTAGTGCAGGAAGCCTTTATAAAGGCCATGAATGAATGGGCTTTTCGGGGCATCCCTGATAATCCATCCGGCTGGCTGATGCGGGTAGCACGCAATCAGGCCATTGATATGATCCGCAGACAGAAGCATACTACCGAATTTTCCCCTGACATCTCTCCTCTTTTGAAATCCGAATATACCATTGGCACCATCGAGCAATTTTTCCTGGATAGCGAAATTGAAGATAGCCAGTTGCGAATGATATTTGCCTGCTGCCATCCTGATTTGGAACCGGAGGTACAAATTGCCTTCACCCTCAAAAATATATCCGGATTAAGTACCCCCGAGATTGCAAAAGCACTTTTAAGTACAGATGAAGCTATCCAAAAACGCCTGTATCGTGCTAAAAACCTGATCAAAGAGAAAAATATCCAATTGGATATCCCTGCAGGAAATCAACTAAGCGCGCGGCTTGAAACAGTGCTATCCATCATTTACCTGATCTTTAATGAAGGCTACAATTCCTCCCAGGAAGATATGCTGATACGCAATGAACTTTGTGTGGAAGCAGTACGCCTTGCTTATATACTCTCCAATCATCCCTTGGGAAGATCTCCATCCACGTTTGCATTGCTGGCGCTGATGTGTTTTCATTCTTCACGCTTTGCTTCCAGGGTAGATGAAAAAGGAGAAATTGTTCTATTGGGCGAACAAAACCGTGAGGGATGGGACAAGGAACTGATCCAACTTGGATTTAGTTTTTTAAATCAATCAGCTGATGGAGATAAATTAAGTCCCTATCATATTGAAGCAGCCATTGCTGCAGAGCATTGCCATGCAGAGAATATTGAAGCTACCAATTGGGAAACCCTTTTGCAATTGTATAATCTCTTACTGCAGCACAAGGATACTCCTATCGTTAGATTGAACCGCGCAGTAATCACCAATAAGATAAATGGTCCGCAAATAGCTATTGAAGAAATATTGGAGATAAAAAACCTTGAAAAGCTTTTGAAGACCAATTATATTTTCAGCGCAGTACTTGGAGAACTATATATGCAACTCCATAACAATGAAAAAGCTATCGGATATCTTTCGCTGGCACAAAAACTCACTTCCTCCAATCTGGAAAAAAGCCTGATTCAATCCAAGATCAATTCTCTTGGAAATAAAGACAATGCAGGAAAACTGAATTAATTTTTCTTATTTGAATCTTCATTCTATAAATTAAAACTCAATTTATATTTCAGGGAAAACTGTCATTTGTCATGTTCTTGAATGATTTATTTCATGTTTAAGGTTTTGGATCGTGTCTAATTTTGTGTTCAGAAATTCACAATTATGAAAACAATAAGATTCGTTAGCGACGATCCTAAGGAAAAGCAATTCGCAGCAGCAGTAAGAAAAAATGTCAACGAGTATTTCCGCGAAAAAGGGATCTCCAAAAAAGGAAATCTCTCCATGTATATCCAGACGATATTAATGCTTGGATTTTATATTGCACCTTTCGTAGTATTATTAACAGTATCCATGAATATCTGGATGGCAATTTTTATGACCGTCCTGATGGGAATAGGCGTTGCGGGAGTAGGCATGGCAGTCATGCATGATGCTGCCCATGGATCCTATTCGGATAAGGAATGGGTGAATAAATTACTGGCAGGTACCATGCACCTTCTGGGCAGCGGAGTAATCAACTGGAAGATACAACATAATATGCTGCATCATACGTATACAAATATTGACGGATATGATGAGGATATTTCGTCCAAGGGACCTATACGCCTGGCAGAAAATGCACCATTGAAAAAAATTCATCACTACCAATATTTTCTTGCATTTTTCTTTTACGGGTTGTTAACGCTATCCAAGTTAGTAGGAGACATCGCACAATTAAAATTATATAACAAGGAAGGACTCACGCGTCAACAAAATATTAATCCTACCAGCGAGACAATTAAATTGATATTCGTCAAAATTGCATATCTGGCTCTTTTTATAGGCTTGCCAATAATGATCACTCCATTCCTTTGGTGGCAGGTGCTCATTGGCTTTTTTATAATGCACTGGGTGGCTGGATGTATTTTAAGCACCGTTTTCCAGATGGCGCATGTTGTAGAAGGCACAGAACAACCTATGCCGGATGCCAATGGACTCATTCATGATGAGTGGGCAGTTCATGAACTGCGAACTACTTCTGATTTTGCAAGAAACAATCATTTTTTAAATTGGTATGTAGGTGGATTGAACTTTCAGATAGAGCATCATTTATTTCCCAATATATGTCATGTACATTATCAAAAAATAGCCCCTATTGTTGAGAGGACTGCACGCGAATTCGGATTCAATTATAATCTAAAACCGAGCTTTGCCAGTGCTTTTGTTTCCCACGTGAATAGGTTAAAAGAATTGGGAGATCCTCACAATTTGAGACAAGCCTGACTACCAGCCTGAAAAGCCTGATTTCTTATTATTTAATGGCAATGTCAGCCAAATGTGCTAATTTTGTGTTAAATACTTTAAATGAAAACAATACGCTTTGTTGGAAATGACATTCGTCAAAAGGAGTTTGCAACAGCCGTAAGAAGGAATGTCAATGAATATTTCCGTGAAAACGGAATATCCAAGAAGGGCGACTGGACCATGACTGCGCAAACGGTCATTATGCTTTCAGCATATCTCATTCCATTCGTTTTAGTCTGTACTTTACCAATGAGTTTCTGGATGGCTTGCCTTTTGATGAGCCTTTCTGGCATAGGCGCCGCGGGAGTTGGTATGTGCATCATGCATGGAGCCGCTCATGCTTCTTTTTCTGACAAGGAATGGCTGAATGATATTTTGGCAGGAACCATGTATATGCTGGGCAGTGGTGTGACCAACTGGAAGATCCAGCACAATATGATGCACCATACTTACACAAATATCCTTGCACATGATGAGGATATTGCATCCAAAGGCCCTATACGTTTATCGGAACATGCACCGCTTAAGAAGATTCACAAATACCAATACCTTCACGCTTTTTTCTTTTACGGAATGATGACGCTCTTCAAGCTTTTCGGTGATTTCCGTCAATTGAAATTATACAAGAAAGAAGGCCTGATGCGCCAGCAAAATGTCACCGATACTTCTGAAACTATAAAACTAATATTCGTTAAAACATTATATCTTGCCATATTTATAGGTTTGCCCATTCTTGTAACACCTTTCCACTGGTGGCAGGTAATTCTTCTCTTCGTTATTATGCATTGGTTCGTTGGATTTATACTTAGCACAGTTTTTCAACTGGCTCATGTAGTGGAAGGCGCAGAACAAATTGAACCTAATGAGCATGGCATTATAGAACTGGAATGGGCGGTTCATGAATTACGCACTACTTCGGATTTTGGTCGAAATAATCATCTCCTGAACTGGTATGTAGGCGGATTGAATTTCCAGATAGAGCATCATTTATTCCCGAATATCTGCCACATTCATTATCCTAAAATCGCCCCTATTGTAGAACGTACCGCTATTGAGTACGGCATTCCTTACAATCTAAAGCCACGCTTCAGGGATGCTCTTGCTTCCCATGTGCGCAGATTAAAAGAGCTTGGTAACCATGTGGCGATAAGCTGATCAATTTTCCTTTCAATAAAGTATCTTCATATTCGCATCTTCCGCCTTTTGATAAATCAGATCAATAAGCGGAACATCCTTGAAATACCTGTAATATCCGCTTTCCCGCTCTTTCATAAAGCTAAAATAATCCATAGTGACCTGATCACCCTTTCCGAAAGTATTGAATATCGCAAATTTATCCGTGCTGAAATTCCTGTTTCCCCTGATAAAAGTAGATCTGTGATCAATTCGCAGATCGAAGATCAGCAGATCGCCGGCTTTTATGGAAAGGTCAATTAATTCCGAGTGACGGTCTGCCAATTGAAATGATGACCTGCCTGCCATTTTTCTTAGTTTATTAATAACTTTCAGTGGTAAAAACGGCGAATGCATTTTTGCAAAATGATCTGCATTTTTATGTGAGCCCCTGATGACCGTCAGGCCTCCACCCTCTTTTGTGTTATCCTGGAAATAATTTGCCACTTGCAGTAGCGGACTGCTTACATCATGGTGGCTCGTAACGCCCGCCAGTTCCTGTTCGCTGGAATCCTTATGCCAGTCAGTAATGCGGTTATAATGCACGGAACACTCGGGAATCCAGTACGCAGACGCACCCAACAGATCACGTACTGCATACATGTATTTTTGATTGAAAATAATATCCACCAAATCAGGATAAAAGCTGTAAATATCATTGATGATGGATGCTGAACTGAAAGGCGCTTTTCTCCACAATTCCTCTTTAAAGGCATTTATGAAAATATCACGGCAGTATTTTATCTCTTCCTTCGTATAAACTTGTGGAATGAGTATGAATCCGTCTTCAAAAAAAGAGAGTATCTGTTCAGGACTAAGCATTTTGGTTTTGTTTAACGGGTTCTACGAGAATTTTAGTGGAAAAAGGGTCAGTTTACCATAATGAAAGAGGGCATTAATTCTAAATCTCTCAAAGTTTCTAAACCCCCGTGAAGTATTTATCAATGTTTGAATGGA
>CAILMK010000117.1 GCA_903835275.1 uncultured bacterium
ATACAGATAACAGGAATGGGCCCATGGGGTATCACCATGATCGGCACAAAATGAAGGCATCCATAAGGATACCTTCATTTAATTTTGCCATATTATATTTACCATTTAACGATCTTCTTCGTTATAGAGTAATTATTGTTTTGCAGATTTATAAAGTATATTCCATTTGCAACAGGTGGTAATTCCATTGAATAAGTATTTCCTTTTGCATTGATAACAGAAGAATAAATTTCCTGTCCGGAAGCAGAATAAATCCTCAGTTGTGTATTTGGTACTATGCCATTTTCCGAGCGGATATTAAACCTGTCATCATTGGAGGAAAACCAGCAGGTTGTATTGTTCTTGTCCTGTGAATTTATTTCTGAAATAATTGCCTCGGAGTAGATGGTAAAGGAGCCGGTAATATTGGAAAGTCCAATTGCAGTGGCCGTATTACCTTTAATCACGCCATTTGTATTTACCCAGCCGGTAGCATCATTAAATTCGAGACTATCAGGTGAATTTACAACATCAGCAGCGTTCCAGACAAACGTAACATTGGATTTGATCTTAGAATAATTCTGACCGAATATATCCCATTGTTTCTTTACATAACTTATAGTCCCGTTTGGTAAAGCAGGAGAAAATATTGAATCATTTATAGGATCTGATACTCGTGCACTTACAGAATCAGCTCCACCTTTGTATATAAAAGGTGAATATTCTTTGGTACTTCCTATAGGAAAAGTATGGTCAATGGTATCATTGAGGTCCATGACAAATGCGCCACTACCATTAGTGACGATATAAGATGAATCTGAAAACTGGCTAAGTGATGCTCCGCTTTGCATTCCGAGATTGTGATTTCCTAAAGAAAGATTTCCCTTTTTTAAATACAGCGATCCGGTTTCCATGTCAATATCTGAATTCAGAATGGCTCCATATGGGTCATTCAGGATAAAAGTATTATAAGTAAAAATGTACAAATATCCGCCAATTTGGTGCGCAGATTTACCTCCGGTAAATATCACCGGTCCCGGATCTCCATTGTCAATTAAATCACCATTAAGCGTAAGGGTTTTCCCTGTAAATTGGAAATTGCTTGAATTAATATTCAATTCACTACTAATAGTGATGTCATTATTAAAATATTTGGTAGTATTCCCTCCAACACTTTTTAAACTATCAAAGTTGAACGCGGTTACAGAATTTAAATATTGGTTACGAGTTTTACTTCCAATTATAAAATTGCTTCCTTTAGATGTAGTGAATTTATTATTGTTAGTAAGGTTTCCATTAAGTAAAAAATTTCCGCCGCTAACTGTTACAGATGCCAATGAATCAATAGTTAGGTCACGACAAGTCGCCGTTCCCATGGAATGTTCCGGTTGATTGATCGCGTTGCGGGAAATAAATACATCAATCGAATCTGTAGGTACATTTCCATCGCACCAGTTAGTGCCGGTATCCCAGTTTTTATTGGTAGCACCCAGCCAGACACCGCTTTTGTTTCCGATAAATTCATCAGCACCAATATCCGGACTTGTAGTTGACCGCTTGTTACTGTCTATATCAACAGTTATTAGAACAGGGTTTTTGATAGGCGTTCCTTTCCCTTTTATGGTACAATTATCTGATGTTAAATGTAGGTCTGTCGAGGAAACAAAATAGGGTTTGCTCCACAATGAATGAGAATCCCTTTTAGGTCCGAATGCGGTTTTAAAATCCGCAAGTTTGTAATATGCATTTGTGCCGTCATTGTATATCAGGTTTTGCGAACCGGGAGATCCTGCATAATACAGATTGTTATTACTGCTATCGGAGAAAATAGAATATGATGAAGCATCGGTTTCAAATGCAACGGAATATCCGGAACTGCCATACGCGGATGTATTGCAGAAAATATTATCCCTCAGTTCAGCTGTATCAGCATTGGAAGAAACAAAAATTGCCGCAGATGCAAAATCAATGGAGATGCTATCCTGGGATAAATAAATTGAATTATTAAAGGCGCGCAATGTTGTGTGCTCATCAGCATAAATGCCGCAAATGGCATCGACGAATGTAGCCTGGTAACTTTGCAGGTTCGAGATCATATTATTGTATTCATTCGCAATTAAAATTCCGCCGGGATACAATTTTGAATAGATCCCATACACGGGATTGTCCCCGGTATTATTAAATAGTGAATAGATCTTGTTTGCAAAAACATTAAATGTTGCAGTATCGGAACTGGAGCTCAGGCACCCACTCTGGTTGTGTTCAATTCCGCTAAGGGTACCACTTTCCAGACTCAGGGAATCAATTTGATTCAGGTAAATATTCCCGGTCGTCCGTTGATAAGAGTTTTGTAAAACACCATACATGTGTGCAGTTGCGCTTGAGGTGCTGTACAGATTATGAATATGGTTTTTATAAATATTTTGTTTTCCGCTTGGATTATATACACCAATAAACCATTTTGTCCCGCTTGAGGATATTAATGTATCGTTATGAATATTGTTCGAGTAGATATTTGTGATTAATGCATCGGATGCAATTCCTATATAATCGGCAACAAATTTATTGCCATATATTTCATTATCATGTATCC
>CAILMK010000118.1 GCA_903835275.1 uncultured bacterium
AAGGAGCATTTTCCCCTCCTTTTCAAGGAGGGGTTAGGGGTGGTTTTTAGGTCACGATTCGAGAACATAAAAAGAAAGGCTCCAATATTGGAGCCTTTCTTTTTTTATATCAATCAAAAATATACTTAGGAATGTGCAGCATAATGCCAGGCGCAGAGTGCTGCAACTATCAATAAGAGAGTAAAGCTTTTCTTTAAATTCCTTCTCAATATTTCCGCATTCATGGTCACAAAATTAAGAGGCATATATTAATAAAATGAAAACCCAATGTTATGGTAACGTTACCACATTCCTGTGTTGCTATATCTTTAATTTGTGATAGTTTTGCAATATGAAAAAGTGGTTGTTTCTCATTGTATGTTTTCTTCCGGTATCCTTTCTTTCAAAGGGACAAAATACTTTCAGGGCTATTGTTAAGGATAGTGCGGATGCGGATATTTTGCCCGGGGTATCAGTTATCATTAAAGGAACAAAGATTGGTGCAGTCAGCAATGATCAGGGAAATATAACAATATCTCAGGTGCCTAACGGAACGGTAACTTTTGAAGTTTCACTGATAGGGTACAAAAAAATGGCTTTATCTTATCATTTCCCACTGGCAGATTCAAGTCCGGTAGTAATTTTAGTTCCATCAGAGGCTATAGAAGAGGAGGAAGTAACGGTAACCAGTACGCGGACCAATTCAAGAATAGAAAATGTCCCTGTGCGTATTGAGGTTATAGGTCAGGAAGATCTGGAAGAAGAAACTGTTATGCAGCCGGCAAATATTTCCAATCTGCTGGGCGAAACAAGCGGCATACAATCTCAAACCACGTCTGCTACCAGTGGTAATGTAAGCATCAGGATTCAGGGTTTGGATGGTAGATACACGCAAATATTAAAAGATGGATTTCCTTTATATGGCGGTTTTTCAGGAAGCCTCAGCATTATGTCCATTCCTCCTCTGGATTTGAAACAGGCGGAAGTAATTAAGGGTTCTTCATCCACTTTATACGGTGCGGATGCCATTGCAGGTATCATCAATTTTGTTTCAAAGGCGCCTTCATTTACACCGGAAAGAATTGTTGTTCTCAACCAGACTTCTCTTAGGGAAACCGATCTCGGAGCATTCTTTTCCGGAAGAACGGAAAAGGTTGGATATACATTACTTGTAAATAGCGTTAACGGGCAAGCCGTGGACGTAAACGGGGATGGATTTTCAGATGCGCCGCAATTATCGCAATTGAGTTTTGCCCCTAAATTATTTTTCTATGGAAAGGATTCATCTTTGTTTACGGCTGGAATGAACGTAACCTATGAAGATCGCATAGGCGGGGATATGTATGCCATTCGTTATAAAACGGATTCATTGCATCCTTATCTGGAAAGAAGCCAGAGTCAAAGGGATTATTCACAATTGCGCTATGATTCTAAAATAGCGGATAATATTTATCTGACATTAAAAAACAGCGTGGGTACTTACAGCCGCAGCCTGCAAAGCGGAGATGTGTATTTTAAGGGTCAGCAATGGAATACATTTTCCGAAGCATCATTATTTATAAGGGAAAGACAAAATAATATCGTTGTAGGTAGTTCTTATACCACTGAAGATTTTATGGAGGATAAAACCCTCAGCTTGCTGGACAGGAGTTATAATTATTCTACGATTGGAGTATTCATACAGGATGACTGGCATCCGGGGAAACATCTGGTGGTGGAAGGAGGAGTTCGTGAGGATTACCAGAACAGATTTGGTTCTTATACGCTACCAAGGCTTTCTATGCTGTACCACTTTACTTCCAATTTCAGCGGAAGGCTGGGTGGAGGCATGGGATATAAAAGCCCAACCGTTTTTACAGAAATTGCGGAGGAAGCAGGCTATAGAAATGTACTCCCTATCGATAAAAGCGTAAAGCCTGAAAATGCCGCAGGCGTCAATCTTGATTTTACGTATAAATTTTATTTCGGCAATACTGCAAATCTGACTCTTAACCAGGCATTTTATTATACCCGCCTTCAATCGCCTTTGGTGGAAGATTCTGTCAGTTATGCCAAGGGAATAATAAAATATATTAATGCTACATCCCCGATCATTTCGCAGGGATTGGAATCCAATATCCGCTTTTCAACGCATCGCATTGATGTGGTGGTAGCCTATACATACATAGATGCAAAACAGCAATATGATAAGGTGGATCCGTATCTTAGTTATGTTCCCAAAAACAGATTGGTGGGAACCTTTGTTGTGAATACTACCAACAAATGGCGCTTCGGACTGGAATCATTTTATACCGGACAACAGCATTTGCCTGATCATACCGTGAGTCATGATTATTTTGTAGGAGGCCTGATGATTTCAAAATCCATTGGATATTTTACTTTCGTTGTAAATGGCGAAAACCTGACCGATACACGCCAGACGCGATTTGAAAATGTAGTCCTGGGCCCGGAAACCAATCCAACATTCCGCCCTATTTATGCACCGCTGGAAGGAAGGGTAGTGAACCTGGTGGTGAGGATGAATTTTTAGGGAGTTGTAAAGTTTTAAGGTTGAAAGGTTGAAAAGTTATTCCTACCTTCGCAATTAGCGTGGACAGTGGACCGTCAGCTGTGGACTTTACGAACAATGGAAAAGATAATCTTAGGAATAGACCCAGGTAGCCAGATAATGGGATATGGAATTATTGCCTGTGTGGGCAAGAATTTCCGTCTGGTGGATCTTGGCGTTATCCAAACTGGAAAGACCAAGGAGAGTATGGATAAAATGCAGGTCATTTTTGAGGAAACCAATAGGTTGATACGTTTACATTCTCCTTCGGAAGTAGCTATTGAAGCACAATTTTTCGGCAAGAATGTACAATCTATGCTGAAATTGGGCCGTGCGCAGGGGATTGCCATTGCAGCCGCCCTGCATAATAAACTCAGCGTGCATGAATATGCACCGAGGAAGATCAAGCAAAGTATAACAGGAAAAGGTACCGCCACCAAGGAGCAGGTGGCTTTAATGCTGCAACGACTTTTTAAAATTGAAGAAATGCCGCAGTACCTGGATGCAACCGATGGGCTTGCCGTGGCGGTTTGTCATTTCTTCCAAAATGGAATTCCGGTACCTGAAGCAACGGGTAAAACGCCTGCGGCAAAATCAAATAAAAAATACGGCTCCTGGGAAAGTTTTGTAACGGAGAATAAAAACAGGATAAAATGATTTTGAGTTTTGAATTTTGAATGAAAATAAATGCGCCAAAAATATTTACTACACATCTGCACTCTTTTCGTTTTTGTGTTTTTGTTCTTAACTGAATCAAAAGCGCAGGACACTTGCAGATGCAAAAGCTACCCTACCAATGAAGACACCGTACTGCAGGATTTTCCTGCAGTGGTGCATTTCCAAACATTCAAAACCCAGCATATCAGTGTATGCGGACAGGCAAATAAATTCTCGGAAACCTCTGAAGGATATTTTTATGTGGAAGTATTGGATTGCAGTATTGGCCATGTTATCAGTGATTTTGCAGAGGAGGATATATATAAGATCGTTGCTGTAAAGGATACATTGTCCCTGTATTATCGTGATCAGCTTATAACTGTAAAGGGTAGTTTGGATCTGGTTTATGGTTATCCGTTTCGGACGGTTTATTATGAGCAGGACAGCGTAATAAAACATACAAAAAAATGGGCATCTGCCTTCAAGCCATATAACAGGAAGCAATTGAAAAAGCTCAGGAAAAAATATCTGGCTTTTAACGTGAAAAAACTCCCTCCTGAAACTGTCGATCAGGAATTGCAGACCTTTGTTTATCAACTTGCCATAGGCGCCATCAGCGGAGACAATGAAGCTGAAAACAGGCTGCATAATTTCACCGACTTTTACGGTGAATTGGAACAATACTCCGTAACAATCGGCCTCGGCCGAAAGGCATTAAATATGATGAGGAAAGTGGAGCCGTTTAAGAAGTAGTTGGCGGTTTGCAGTCGACAGTCTTGCCGGCCCAAGTTCGCCGCGGCGAATACTTGTGCCAAAGCCTGCAAATAGACCACAAGCCAACGTCGTTTTGTACCTAAAGGCACAAATTTCTTGCTACAATTTTCCTTTCTACCCACATTTGATGCCCAAAGGCATCTGTCAAATTCGTAATTATTGCCTTCGCATCCCGTAGGGATGCAATGTGTGTAGGAAAACCTGAAACCATCTTCAAATCGCCCCTTCGGGGCGAAACAGAGACAAAATCCATCAAAAATCCCCTCTTCCATCAGCTTTTCTTTTGAGCTTCGCCCAAAATTCGTACTTTTGAGTCCAAATTACTAAGATTCACCCGATGGCAGATAAAAAGATAAATCCTACAGGCGATGATTTTTTGCAGAGAATAGAGAATTTCCTCAGTGCCAGGAGCCGGATGTTCTTCGGTATTTGCATGGGATTGACCGCCTTGCTTGGCTTCCTGCTTTTTGACGGAAGGCTCAGCTTCGCTACGGATGATTCCACCTATATCCTCAATGCTCTTTCATTTCTGAAACGCGGGGCTTATCCAAATTACCAGGGAGCCTTGTACCCGCTCGTGCTGGCTTTTATCATCAAGATATTCGGGGTGCGAATATTAGTTTTCAAAACCTTCTCAATGATCTGCCTGCTGGTGGGTAATTTTTTCTTTTACCGTGCATTCCGCGGCAGGGTTCCTAATCTGATCATGTTTGCCGGATTAATGGTGCTTTCTGTAAATGCATATATTCTCGCCTACGGAAGCTCTACTTTCTCAGAGGCATTTTTCATGATGCTGCAATCGCTTTGCTTCTTTACATTTTTCAAACTGACAGATGTATTGAATGACAGGGATTCAAAATATAATTTCCTCGGTACGGTACAATACTGGCTGTTTTTTGCCATCAGCCTGTTTTTATTGAGCCTTGCCAAGAACCTCGGCGTATTTGCCATACTTGCAGTAATGGTCTATTTCCTCTTGAGAAAAGAATGGAAATTTGCCATTCTTGCCATTGTGTTTTTCGCGGTGATAAAACTTCCTTATGAAGTAATCGTCCGCTCCAAATACGGGAATATTGGCGGTAGCCAGGTGGAGCAATTGATGCGCAAGGATTTTTATGATCCTTCCAAGGGAAATATTGAAATTCCGGGAGATCTTTTTGACCGCTATTATGAAAATTTTGCCAATTACTGCACAGTACATGCATTTAAAATCCTCGGCATGCGCGAAGCAGGAGTTTCATCTTTATTTACTGATGAAAAAATGCAGGAAATAAAAATGTCCCAGGATCCCAATACAGGTCAGCCTATACAGGAAAATGAAAATCCGTCCGGTTTTTTTGCGCTTGTATTTATCGGACTTTTCGGCCTGGGAATATGGCAGGCATTCAAGCATAATAAATACATGTTGTTTACTTTGCTTTATACAGGCACACTGGCTTCCGTAACCTTTGTGGTGCTTCAAAGCAGCTGGAATCAGGACAGGTTGATTGTTATCTTTACACCTATGATTTTCATGGCATTTGGCTATGGTATTTATCAACTCGCCAAAGAAAGAAATATTACGGCACTAAAAACGATTCTGCCAATTTTACTTGCTATTATTATTGTGATACAATTCGGCTTTAGTTTAAAATCTGTCGCAAAAAACAGCCGGCAATTCAAGGCATATACCAAGGGTGATCTTTATACCGGTTACCCCGATAACAAGGCAAATTTCCTTCGTGCCAGTGAATGGGCGGGAGTGAATGCCAATGATTCCACTTCCATCCTATCCGCTCAACCGGTAGAAGCGGCCATTTTTGCAGGAGGACGTTCCTTTACCCGTATGCCTGCATTAACCAAGGAACAACAAAACGGCGATTCTATCCTGGCAATTTTTCATCGCAGAAAAATAGGGTATATCATGATTGATGGGTTCCGCGGAAAAAACCTTGCACAGGTTACGCAATTCCTGAGTCAGCAATTCCCGGATAAAATTAAACCGATACACTCAGAAGGTGAAGGCGAAGATGCCACTTACCTCGTAAAAATAAATTATTAATCCTGAATTCTTTCCTGACCAAAAGAATCATAGTAAGAACTACCAAATGACCACTGAAAACGAACCGCTTTCCAGACTGAGAAAAAACGATAATCTTTCCTATTTTGAAAGCATTGCCTCCGGCCGCCATAGCTACAGGCGCAAGCATCATTATTACTGGGATGAGATCACCAAATACTGCGATTATTTTTCCCATCGTGATATCAGCGTCCTCGAAGTAGGATGCGGAACAGGTGAACTGATTTCCCAGATAAAAGGCAAGCGTAAACTCGGGCTGGATTTCAGTCCGAAGATGATTGAGGAAGCAAAGCGCAACGGAACAGGCGATACCGAATTCCGTGTGATGGATGCCGAAAACCTGGAGCTGAATGAAAAGTTTGACCTCATCATTATCTCCAATGTAATAGGGTATGTAAATGATGTGGAAGAAGTTTTTATGCAATTGCATAAAGCCTGTCACCCGCAAACAAAAGTGGTGGTTACTTATTACAATTACCTGTGGGAACCGTTCTTGAATTTCAGTGAGAAAATAGGTCTGAAAAAGAAAACACCTCGTCAGAACTGGCTTTCCCGCCACGATGTAAAAAATCTTTTGTTCATTTCCGGATTTGATGTATACCGCACTTCCATGCGGATGCTCATTCCGTTTTATATTCCGCTGATCTCAGCTTTGTTCAACAGGTATATTGCCAAGCTTCCCATCATACGGCACTTGTGCATTAATATCTACGATTTCGCGATGCCGGAAAACCGTTCCCCGAAGGAGGAATACGAAAAGAAATACACTACTTCTGTTGTAATTCCTGCTCGTAATGAAAGTGGAAACATAGAAGATGCTATTTTGCGCCTGCCGAAATTCGGCAAGGATGTAGAGATCATTTTCATTGAAGGAAATTCAACGGATGATACCTGGCAGAAAGTGCAGGAGATAGCTGCCAAATACAAGGACACACACAATATTAAAATTGGTCAGCAGGACGGCAAGGGCAAGGGCGATGCCGTGCGTAAAGGCTTCAAAATGGCGACCGGGGATATTTTAATGATCCTTGATGCTGACCTGACCGTTCCGCCGGAAGATATTCCGAAGTTTTATGATGCCATCGCCTCCGGAAAAGGTGATTTCATCAATGGCTCCCGCCTGGTGTATGCCATGGAAAAGAATGCCATGCGCCCTTTGAATTTGCTCGGCAATAAATTTTTCAGCCTTGCGTTTTCATGGTTGCTGGACAGGCCATTTAAAGATACCCTTTGTGGTACCAAGGTGATCTTCCGCGAGGATTATATAAAGCTGATTGAAAACAGAACCTTCTTCGGGGAATTTGATCCGTTTGGCGATTATGACCTCATTTTCGGTGCTTATAAACTCAATCTTAAGATCGTGGAACTGCCAATCCGCTACCGTGAACGTACGTACGGAGAAACAAATATTTCCCGCTTCAAACACGGGCTTATTCTATTGAGAATGACGGCTTTTGCTGCACGGAAGATCAAGTTTATTTAAGTCGCTGAGGCTCGCGCAAGTCTTTAGCGGAGCGATGACTCGCGCCGAAAGGATGGATAGGAGTCCTCAGACTCCGGTTATATAGAGAAATTGTTTCGTAACCATATTTACTGCCAAAATGTCAATTAGCATACTTTTTGCAGGTACTTTACTAAATTTGAATAAGAAAATATAAAAATGGAAAACACAGAATTTAGAGTAAGTCCATCATTAACCCAACAAGGGGAACTTGCCAAAACATTTATGGCAAAGGTTTTTTCATGGATGGCTTTAGCACTTTTTTTAAGCGGGGCAACAGCCTGGTTGTTTGGTAGCTCATCTTCATTGATGTCGCTATTGTACACTGCCACTGAAGGAAGAACGTTATTTGGAACAATCGTAATGTTTGCGCCTTTTGCATTTATCCTCCTGATCAGCTTTGGCTTTCAGAGGCTATCAGTACCTGTATTGATCCTTTCTTTTATTGCATACTCAATACTTATGGGAATGAGTCTGAGTTTCATATTTATGATCTATGCGGGCAGTTCCATAGCCAGCACTTTTGCCATCGCAGGCGGGATGTTCGGAGCAATGGCTATCCTGGGTTATACTACCAAAACAGACCTTACCGGATTCGGAAGGATCATGATGATGGGTCTGATAGGCATTATCATAGCCAGTGTTGTGAATATGTTTATTGGAAGTTCGGGTATGAGTTATTTGATCAGCTTCATAGGCGTATTGGTGTTTACGGGATTGACTGCCTATGACGTTCAAAAATTGAAAAACATTGGTTCCGGTGTTGCAGAATATGGTGCTGCTACAACCGACAAACTTGCCATTATGGGAGCCTTGAGTTTATACCTTGATTTTGTAAACCTGTTTTTATTCCTTTTGAATTTATTTGGAAGAAGAAGATAAGGCATAAGCCCCAACATACACACTTGCCGCGATGGATACCCCATCGCGGTTTTTTTTGACCTGCCCTATCGTTCCAGCAGAGTCTCTCGAAGTATTGGATTGCAGGAAGGGAGAGGACTCTGCGTGCCAATGCTCAACAGTGTCCCTTCCCACCACAGACCCTACCCTTCAGGAGACACTGCGGGGAACTGCAGGAAAACTTTAAACCTTAACTAAAATTTATTTTGAAGCAATACATGCTTTAGATTATCGTCTTAACAGTATTAATTCTATTTTTGTAGGTACTTCTGAATTTTTCAATCATCATTTAACGTTAGAAAGAAGGATCAAGAGTTGTAAATTTATGCGCGATACCACTTTATGGCAGGATTTCAGGGCGTATGTACTGCATAGCGGCAATACATTGAATAAGCTTATTGCCATCAATGTAGCTGTTTTCATTTTGTTCGGCACCTTATATGTCGTGCTTCTCATATTCGGAGTATCGGAAACCATCCATGATAAACTGGACCTGTATCTGCAATTTCCTTCTTCTTTTATCGAATTCCTGCACAAGCCCTGGTCCATTGTCACCTACCAGTTCATGCATGCGGGTTTAGGACATATTTTTTTCAATATGCTGGTCTTTTTATTTGCAGGACGTATTTTCAGGGAATACCTCGGGGATAAAAAACTCCTTGCGGTTTATCTGCTTGGTGGCGCGGCAGGAGCACTGATGTTCATGTTTGGATACAATGTGTTGCCCTTCCTTAAAAACTCCAACGGCGAGATATTGGGAGCCTCAGCAAGCATTATGGCGATACTGGTCGCAGTCGGTACGCTTCTGCCAAGATACACCGTGTACCTTTTCTTTCTGGGTGCGGTGAGATTGGTATATATCGTCCTGTTCCTTGTAGTAATAGATTTTCTGAGTATAGGATTTACCAATACCGGTGGCAGCATAGCTCATTTGGGTGGCTCACTTTTCGGATATGTATATATTGTTTTACTGCAACGTGGTACTGATATTGGCGCATGGCTGACCAAACTCATTGATGGCATTGCAGGATTATTCAAAAAGAAAAGCAGTGTGAAACTCTATTCATATAACGATGTGCCACTCCGTGCAAAACCTGTCCGCCCGGGAAGGATCAGTCAGGATGAAGTGGACAAAATACTTGATAAGATAGCACAAAGCGGATACGAAAGCCTCACCCAACGGGAAAAAGATATTTTATTCCGTGCAAGCAAAGAGGATTAATGAAGCTCGGGAAAAACATATTCTGGCGGCTGATTTACGCGGCCTTTTCATTAAACCTTCTTATGTTGATCCTTTCTCTGTGCGCCTCATGGATGAATCCGAAATATTTCTGGCCCCCGGCATTTATTAAATTATTTTTCTTTCTCTGGCTCATCATAAATGTACTGTTCCTGGCACTTTTCATAGTGAAGAAAAAAAGAATTTTCCTAATGATTGCTGCCGCTGGAATCCTGCTCTGCTTTCCTGCCTTCGGAAAAATATTTGCTTTTCATCCCTTTTACAAGGCTACTGTGCCGGAGAAAAAACTCCGGGTTATGACCTACAACGTAATGGGATTTTCCTGGTATGCCAAAAAGAAAGATGCCTACATGATCCTGAAAAATATCCGTGAGCAGCAACCGGATATTGTCTGTATGCAGGAATACCTGGCACGTACCGATGATAAATTTCATATTCTTGATAGTCTGACGAACCGTTATGGTTATAAATATTACAAGGAACACGTCATTGTAAATTCAGGGAAATTCTACTATTTCGGCGGGGCGGTTTTTTCAAAATATCCCTTGCAGAATTACCACGGAATACCTTTTCATAATTCAGTGACCAATGGGGCGTTTTATATTGATGTCCCCATGGGAAAGGATACATTCAGGCTGGTGAATGTGCACTTTCAGTCCTTCTCCTTAAAACCCAGGGAATATGATTGGGAAAGTAAATATCAGGGGAAAACCAGCCGTTATAAGCTGATAAAAATTGCCTTGTATAAAATGCGCCTTGCTTTCCGCAAAAAAAGCTTCCAGACGGAAGAAGTGAAAAAAGTATTGAAGGCAAGCCCCTACCCTGTTATACTCTGCGGTGATTTTAACGATACGCCGCTCTCCTATACTTATTCTGAACTCACGGAGGACCTGGACGATTCCTATCTTGCAACCGGTAGCGGGCTCGGCACCACCTACGCCGGAAATCTTCCTTACCTGAGGATCGATTATATTCTTGCTGATAAAAAATTCAGGCCCTTCAATTCATTCGTAGTCCGCAAAGGGGCGTCTGATCATTATCCTTATGTATGTGATTTTGAGTTGAAGTGAAACGGACGATAGACGATTGAAAATTATATTATACTTCGTTTTTTCATTTTACCTTTTTGCCTGTGAAAATGTAATTATTCAATTGCAGACTGCCTTTAGGATAAGCATTGTATTTTATTGTAATGCCAGTATTGCTAACCAAAATATTGCCGGTATTAATATTGGGATAATGCGCAACACTATCACACATTCCCGTAATTTGAAATTCTTTTGTCCCAAGATATCCCGTAAGTTGACAAGTATTATAACTCGGATTCCTATAAAGATTTTTTATCCAGGTTGTTAAAGTGGTTTTGGTACCCGGACACAATACATTGGTTTTTATACTTATTGTAAAAGTATCATTTGGGTTGCTACTCATATATCCTTGATAATTTCCTTCCAATGGATGTCCTGACAAGTCAAAATATAAAGTCCGGATAACTGTATCAATTCCATCATCATCAGGAAAGCATTGTTTATTAGGGGATTTATGAACTATTAACATAATTGGAACGGATGCTGGCGTTGTCTGACTAAAATTTATAGTGAAACTTTGCTTAGTATATACGCCTGCGCCAATATGCCATTCATAAGTAGCATTATCTTCGGAAGCTTTGAAATTAATAAGATAATTTGCAGCAGTATCTGAATCGTAATATACCCATTCAGGATCTGCAAAATCCTGGGTTTCCTCCATGGTAAATGCAGCACTAACCGGATGGGTTGCCGTGCAGGGGCTGGCAGGATTATCCTTGTGACAGGAGACACCTATTATCACAAATAAAATTAATAACGCATTGACTTTAATATATTTAAGCATGACTTTAATCGTATTGAAGCTTGGTTTTTTATGCAAGATAATAATTAATTTAGTAATCAGGTGCTTTTGAGGCTTTAATCCCTTCAGGCAACCCTTTTTCTTCTTTTACCGTCTTTAGGCAAGTATTTACTACATTTGTTACCAAACTACCCTTGTATGAAAAGAAGTATCCTGCTGCTGCTCTTACTCTTTCCGGCATTTCTTTTTGCCCAGAATTCCTATACCCGCGGATACGATGAAAACACGGATGAAAGCAAAAAACTCATGTACAATTACACGTACGGGAGCTATTTGTTTTCGGGGTCGGGTAATTATATTATGGGCATCAGTTCGGTGAGTTATTTTTCCAATGGCAGGCAGCAATTCGGACTTGGTGCAGGTGTATCTTCACAAAAAATAAACTCCGATAGCGGGAGGGTAAATTTCGTAAGTGTCCCGGTATATTTAGCCAATAAATATTATTTAACACAAAATGCCACCAATGGCGGCTTGTACATGGATATCCATGCGGGTTTCAATCTGCCTGTTTCTGCAATCTTTGAATCCGGTGAAAAATCAGGCCAACCCGTGGATCCTGCCAACATAAGGAGCACGGGTATGTATGGCATTGCCTTTGGATGGAGGTTTACCGGCAAAAAAGAATTCCGCCAGTTAAATTACATCGTTGAAATAGCCTACCGCAAACAGCAAGTCCCTGTAGATCCCGATACAAAAAAGCACTCATCGGATTTCATGGGTATTAACCTGGGACTATCATTTTAAAAATCATTACCGAAATTTGCACCATGAAGAAAACACTCATCCTTCTCATTTTTAGTTTCAGCATCATTGATATGCATGCGCAGTTTACGCAAAATCCTTTCGGGGATTTCAGCAAGAAAAAAGTATACAATTATCTGGAAGGACAATTATTCCTGAATAGTCCCGCAGGTAAAAATGAAAGCCAGGCAATATCCGGCATCATGTACAGTGTGTGTTTTACCAATGGGAAATACCACCAGTTTGGTATTGGCAGCGGATACATTTCACATACCGCGGCGGCAGATACCGCCAGGGTAAATTATACAGGTATTCCTATATTTATAACCAACCGTTTTTATCTTTCCGATATAGAAAACAGACAGGTATCGCTATATCTTGAGTGTCATGGTGGCTATCATTTACCACTCTCCGGGACCTACCAATCAGGAACCAGGGAAGGGCAGCAAATTCCTCCATTCCTTCCCAAAGGAACAGGATTTTATGGCTTTACTTTTGGAGCAAGGATACCACTGGCAACCAATACAGCATTCATCATGGAATTCATTTACCGCAACCAGCATTTACCCTATCCCGGCAGGGAAAACTGGGATCCAAATTTTGTAGGACTGGCATGCGGAGTATCTTTCTAGAACTTGTCTGAACACGATTTTATAGGATTTAAAGATTCACAGGATTTTTTTTGGTTGAGACGCAAATTGATTTGCCAAATTTATACGCCGCAATAAAATAATTTGGGAAATCTAATATATAGTTTGTTGACATTCCTGCCGGAAACAATGGCACACATCCGCCGCGGCGGAACGCAGATTAATGCTGCACGTCCAAGCTGTCATTCAGCAGGAACCTTGCCAGTGCTACAGATAAAGTTTGTAAATTGGTGTGATCTTTCTGATATTGATCACTGTTGACTATAAATTGAAAACTGAACTTCTATTTCGATTTATCAAGAGTAAAGCTAAAGATAGAGCCTATGCCCGGCACACTACTGACGATGATCTTTTGTTTGTGTGCCTCTATAAAATGTTTTACAATGGAAAGCCCCAAACCGGTACCACTTTGTGAACGGGATCGGCTTTTATCCACCCGGTAGAAACGTTCGAAAATACGCGGTAAATGTTCAGGTGATATTCCTTCACCATTATCAGATACTTCTATGCTCACCTGTTGGTGCAGATCCTCCAGGCTGATGGTGGTACTTCCGTTATCCCTGCCATATTTTATACTGTTGCCGATAAGATTTATAAGTACCTGCTTTATTTTCTGGCGATCGGCATTTACATAAAGATCATTCTCTGTATTGGTCTTCATGTGCAGGTGAATGTTCCTGCCCCTTGCCGGAAGATCTAAAAATTCGATGACTTCCTTGACCAGTTCCTTTATATTGAAACTGGAATATTCAATCTGCACTTCCCCGGATTCGATCATGGAAATGGTTACAAGGTCTTCCACCAGTGAACTGATATGATCAATATTCCGCGCAGCCTTCTGAAGAAATTTCATATTTACTTCTTCATCCGTCATCGCGCCTTCCAACAGCGTATAAACATATCCCTGGATATTGAAAATTGGCGAACGTAATTCATGTGCTACATTGCCCAGGAACTCTTTTCTGAAACGTTCCAGCTCCTTGAGGTTATCAATTTCACTGGTTTTTTCATTGATCAGTCTTTTTACAGAGCGTTCCAATCCATCAAGATCATATTGTTCGCTGATAAGCGCTTCGCCAATACGTTTTTTGAGTGATTTATCAATTTCCCCTGTAATGAGCTTGATCTTATTCAGGTAATGCTGTCTTACCAGATAATAAGCAATGACCACACCAATAGCCGTTCCAATAAGAACTACAATAATGGTGTATATGGAAGAGGAGAACTCCAAAGGAAATATTTACTGCGAAGGTAGAAAGAAAGTATTAAGACTCGAACTTGTAACCGATGCCCTTGATCGTTTTTATACTTTCAGGGTCAATTTTTTCACGAATCTTCCGGATATGTACATCCACGGTACGGTCACCTACAAATACTTCATTACCCCAAACCTGCTCCAATAGTTTATCCCTGCTGAAAACCTTGCCGGGATGGCTGGCAAGCAGATAAAGCAATTCAAATTCCTTGCGGGCAAAATGAAGTTTTTGTGACTTATATATTACCTCGTAAGAGTTACGATCTATAATAAGATCCCCCATATCCAGGAGTGTGGATTCGGATTCATCCTTATTCTTACGCTTAAAGATCGCTTTTATACGACTCAATAAGGCACCCGGCTTAATCGGCTTGTTTATATAGTCGTCCGCACCGGCGGAAAATCCTGCAATTTCAGAATATTCCTCTATACGTGCCGTAAGGAATATAATATGTGACTCGGAAAGCTTTTTGTTTTTGCGCATTTCCTGGCAGGTGGTAATGCCATCCATTTCGGGCATCATTACATCCAGCAGAATCAAGTCGGGAAGATATTTATCCGCTACCTTGAGTGCCTCTTTACCGTTGGGAGCAGAGTAAACGGTATATCCTTCCTTCTTCAAGTTATATTCAAGAAACTCTAAGATATCCGGATCGTCATCAACTATCAATATTTTAGCATTCTCTTGCATAGCGTATTTTTATATAACTAAATTTTTAGTGCAAAATTCCGCAAAAGCAACTGAATTGCACCATACCCAATATTAGCTTATTGTTAATTCTCAAAGATAAGCATTTATAAAGGCCTGTGAATGAATAAAAATACCTTTAAAACCATTGAATTATATCTTGTTCAATGTTACCAAATTGTTAACCCCCTTGGCTAACCAGTTGCAAATGCCTGAAAACGAATAAGAATACTTTAAGAACGCTCAACCCTATAAACAGAAAAAGGGCGAAACTTGTGGTTTCACCCTCTTCCATTGCCAAAATATCAAAACTACAACTGCCTATGAAAAATTGTTAAACTTAATTAACGATACAAAGATACCTTGGATATAACACCAATAAAAGATGAAAATTACAAAAATCTTACGCTTTCAAATCTAAGATTTTGATCATGTGTTTATAATAACTTAACACATATTGCGCAAATCAAAGCATTGATGTTCAATAAAAACGAGCGTTAAAACCTCAATTCAAAAACCATCTCGTTTTCAGGAAAAGTTACATCCCCTAAAACGGAAAAAGGGCGAAACTAATAGTTTCACCCTCTTCCATTGCCAAAATATCAAAACTACAACTGCCTATGAAAAATCTTTAATTTCTACTTAACAACTCAAAGATACCACCTCTTATTACATTATAAAAGGAGGAAAATTCAAAAATCTTACGGTTTCAAAATTATCAATCACAAATTAAAAGTTTTTGAGGTAACTTCATCGCTCGAAAATTTATACAAATTTTGAATGTAACTTACTGAATATGATAAACATTGAAAGAATAACAAGCCCTGAAGGAATGGAATGGGCCTTTGAGATCAGGAAAAAGGTATTTGTTGAAGAACAAAAAGTAGATCCTTCCGAAGAGTATGATGAATTTGAGATCAGCTCCCATCATTACCTTGCTATGGAAGGAAACCATCCTGTTGGCACTTGCCGCTGGAGGATCACAGATAAGGGAGTTAAACTAGAACGCTTCGCAGTATTGGAGGGTGCACGGAATGACGGAGTGGGAAGGCATTTGGTGGAAGTATGCCTGGAGGATGTCCCAAGGGATAAAGGCCCTATTTACCTGCATGCGCAGGTGCAAGTCATTCCTTTTTATGAAAAATGTGGCTTCGTAGCTGAAGGCGATGAATTTATTGAAGCGGACATACGTCACAGAAAGATGGTATACGTCGGATAATTTGCTGATGAGGTAATTTGCTAATGGGATAAATCCATTTTGTCATTCAGTAGGAAACTTGCCCGCAATACAGATAAACTGAATAAGAAAACCAAACTTTCCTTGGAGATAATTTCGATGAATTTCCTATCTCCCAACTCGTCAAAAATACCGGCAAGGTTCCTCCTGAATGACAGTTCATTTTTGCACAAATTTCCTTCCGTATTGTATTCTGTCTCCTTGTGCTACACCTGCATTTCTTTCTTCACATCACCGAGGCTTATTCCGTTTTTGAATTTTAATTCAAGGATGGAAGGCATCTTGCGTGATTTGAAGAATGATGGTAAAGCACTGCCAAGCTGTTTATCATTTTCAGCAGTAAAATATTCCATTCCGTGATGCGCTGCGATGTGCTCAAAACTGAGTGGTTGTTCTGTCACAAAATATTCATTCAGTTCTGCCTGCACGGATGCGCCGGGCAGAGATTCAAAGATCCTTCCGCCAAAATTATTCAGTATAATGATCTTCAAATTTCCTTTCAGATATTTATTCCAGAGTCCGTTGCTATCGTACATAAAACTCTGGTCGCCGATAATGAGAAGATGCGTTCGTTCATCCACCATGGATTGTCCTGCGGCAGAACTTACCGATCCGTCAATGCCACTGGTGCCTCGGTTGGAATATACTTCGGATATATGTTCAAGGCCCGGGAACGCCGTTACATGACGTATCGCAAGGCTGTTTCCCACATGGAGTATACTTCTGGATGGTGCATCCTTCAAAATTTTCCATACTGAACTTGACTCTGAATAAGCAAACTTTTTAAAACCAATTTCCACTGATTTCATATATGAAGCTTCAGTATCCTGCCAGAGTTCATAATATTTTTTATTAAATACGACTCCGCTTGCTGCAAGTGCTGAAATAAACCTTGCGGGCGGCATCTTAATTACCTGCGTTAGATGCTGAAATGTATCCGGTGCCGGTAATCCCTCGCCCACATGCCAGTGTTCCTGTATCTGGTTTTTGCGAAGGAACGTTTTAAGATGTTTGGAAACCACAGGTCCGCCGAAACTAATAACCAGTTCAGGTGCCAGTTTATTCAGCAATGAATTATTCCCGGAGGAACAAAGCATATCCGAGTACAATATCACATTAGAAACCGGATGCAGATTGGAGGTAATATCCACTAAAACGTTCGCATTCTGCAAACCCTCCAGGGCGGATACAAGCTTAGAATCCGTTTTCATCATTCCTGCTACAAAAAGAACTTTTTTATAGTGCCTGAGCTTTTCTAAAAGATCCGCACCAAGCGTATTTGCAAAAGCGGGAATCTGACTCTTTATAATTTGCGGGGAAGAAACATTCTTCAGGGCATTGAGCATATACAAGGGCTCCCTGAGCGGAATATTGATGTGCACGGGTCCATGCCTGCCATCGGTGGCGATCACCAAGGCTTCATTCATCTGCCGATGCGCCTGCCATACAGATTCAGGAGCTGAATAATCCACAGGAAAATTATAGGCCGCCTTCACATGGTTTCCGTAAATATCCGTCTGGAATATACTCTGGTTATCGGCCTGCGCAATCCATTCCTGCGGACGGTCAGCTGTAAGAACGATCAATGGTATCTCGCAAAAAAATGCCTCAGCAACCGCAGGAGCATAATTCAATGCCGCCGTTCCCGAAGTGCATATCAATACCACCGGGCTTTGCGTTTGCCTCGCTATTCCAAGGGCGGTATATGCGGCGGACCTTTCATCAGCGATAACGAAATGCGTTATTTCACTATTCCTCATAAATGAAAGTGCCACGGGTGCGCTGCGACTTCCCGGGGAAAGTACCGCGTATTTTACGTCATGCGCGACGCAAATTTCGCTTATTTGAGAAAGTGTGGTATAGGTAGTTTCAATAGTCATTGTTTCTGAATGGTTTCAGTGCGAATTTAGATAGAAACAAGTCGTTTGATGGAAAAAAGGGAGAAAAATTTATTGCTAATTGCCTTTTTGTAGAGACGTAGCATGCTACGTCTCTACAATTCAATATTTCCCAGTACGCGCTTCAGCGTTTCCATTTTATTCTCCGTTTCCTTCCATTCCCTCGCCGGATCGGAACCCTGAACAATACCTGCTCCTGCATATAGGATGGCATGACTTCCGTTCAGCTCCATGCAGCGTAAATTCACAAACAGGTCCGTGGAGTTTTTCCTGATCCTGCCAAGAAAACCGGAGTATAATTTTCGGTCGTATTGCTCACTTTTGGAAATAAATTCAAATGCTTCCCTCACCGGTAAGCCACATACTGCAGGAGTGGGATGAAGTTCAAAGGCGATCTTTACGGGTGATATATTTTCCCAGCATTCCGCCTTGAAGTACGTAACAATATGTTCCATGTTTCCTGCCTGCCGCACCCCCTGGATGAGGGATACATTATCGCAGGATTTATCCAGGATCTCGCGGACATATTCCTTTACAAGTGATTGCTCATTGATTTCCTTTTCAGTAAAATTTCCCTCAGGAGAGTGATTCATCCGTGTCCCGGCAAGTGCCATGGTATGGATATTCTTACCTTCTGAATTTAATAATATCTCCGGGCTGGCACCCATCCATGTACCGAAAACAGGAACAGTCAGCATATAGGTGAAGGCATCGGGATAACTGATGCTAAGGTCACGGAAAAATGATTCCGCCGCGAATGTTTCGGGAAGTTCCACCTGTTCACAACGGGAAAGCACTACCTTTTCGAGCCTTCCGTTTTCAATGGCTTTCACTCCGGATTTAACGTACTCCATGTATTCACTGTGGCCTGAAAAATGATTATTCAGCCTGTCGGCAATATGAAGTTCAAGATCATTGGATGGAATAAATTTATGAAGGGAAATGATTTCCTCTTTCTCATTAAGGATGATGTATCTCTCCTCTTCATTGCTGAAGGGAGCCACGATGAAACCTTCGTCCCCCGGGTCATATAACTTGAAATTGCCACTTAGGCGAATGATAGTGTCCTGTAAGGGAAGGCGATATAAAACAGTTCCTTTCAACATTTTGGGCAAATTTCGGATTTTTTCTTATTTTCGCACTCATATTGAGGTATCCATTTCATCCAAATTAAAAAATAGTAAAAATATGAAGCCTAAATTCAGACTCCTGTTCCTCCTACTGCTCCTTCTTTCGCCTATGGTGAAAGCTCAGGATATTATGGGATTCAATACCGGAAATTATGCCGGTATTAGTGGTATCGATATAAATCCTGCAAGCATTGCCGACAGCCGCTACAAATTTGATTTTGGCGTAGGCACCGGTTTTACATTTACCAATAATTACCTCGGTATAGGCAGTAAGGAGCTCTTTAACGGGAATGCCTTTTCAAGCGTAGCCCCGGGGGATAAGTCTGTTACTACGTATTCTGGCAGTGGTATGTCCGTAACTGAAACAGATGCTAATGGAAATTTTGTAAAGAATAAACTAATTCTCCAAAAGGATAATAGCAGCACAGACAAGATGATTTACCAGCAGGCGTATGTACAGATGCCGTCCTTTATGGTGAGTCTTTCTAAAACGAGTTCCATTGCATTTACATGGAATATCAGGGAAATAATGAACATTGATAATGTAACTCCTAATCTTGCGGAAATTGCCTTTTACGGAAACGATCCCAAGAACAAGGCTGATATTTCCAATTTATATTGGAAAACCCAACTCAATAATGATAAACTGGCAGTAAATGCTATGGCATGGAATGAATTTGGCCTTGGCTTCGGACAGGTTCTTATAAACGAAGGAAGTAATTTCCTTAAAGTGGGTGCAAGGGTTAAAATGGATTGGGGACTTGGTTCAGCTTATATTTACGGAAATGACCTGAATTATAAATGGGAGGATAAAACCCACCTTGATCTGTTGCAGGCTCAACTTGGATATGGCCACTCAGGCGGGCTTAATTTCGGTGGTGCCAACGGGCAGACATTTTCCGCAGCAAGTTTAACAAATATGATCACCCATCCGGGTTTTGTATTTGATCTGGGAGCAGTTTATGAATATCGCCCCGGTGATAAAAGCCAGTTTACATACAATATGGATGGGGAAACCGGTATACCAAGAAGAGACCTGAATAAATACAAATGGAAAATTGGCGCTTCGCTGGTTGATGTAGGAGTCGTTCCATTTACCAAGCAGGACCCTTCCAATGACTTTACTGCAGATGTGAAGAATCTCAACACCAGCGATATTAAGTTGGACAAAAGCTTATCCACCATTGCTGCAGTTGATAAATTGTTAAAAGATTCATTCGCGATAAAAAATACAGCCAAGACCTATAACATGGTTTTGCCCGCAGCATTGAGTTTCCAATTTGATTATCATGTTTACAAAGGTTTCTATGCAAACCTGACTACCTATACGCACCCAAGTTTCATTTACAAGAATGAAGAGCATTTGCTGCATACACTCGATTATTATTCGGTAACCCCACGGTGGGAAAGCAAATGGTTCGGCGTATATATGCCGATATCTGTGATACAAACCGGTGAATTCATGTTTGGTACTACTCTACGCCTTGGTCCACTGATCATTGGAACGTCTGATATAAGCCCATGGCTGGGTAAACAATATATACATGGCGTAGACCTGCACGTTGGTTTAAAGATACCGATCATGTGGGGCAAAGGCCCAAGCGACAAGGACCACGATGGTGTATCCGATAAAAAAGATAAATGTCCTAAAGAGCCGGGTACCTGGGAAAATCACGGTTGCCCTCCTAACAAGAAAGTAGAGGAAAAGAAAGCTCCGGTGGTATTGGATCGCGATAAGGACGGCGTACCTGATAATCTGGATAGCTGCCCTGATGTACCGGGACTTGCAAAACTGCACGGCTGCCCTGACAGGGATCATGACGGTATTCCGGATTACAAGGATAAATGCCCGGATGATAGCGGCCTTGCCATCTTTGGCGGTTGCCCTGATAAGGATGCGGATGGCGTGCCAGATAAGGACGACAAGTGTCCTTCCATACCTGGATCCAAATTGCACCACGGTTGCCCTGATACGGATGGTGACGGTGTATTTGATGACGAAGACCAGTGCCCTAAGGTAGCAGGTCCTGTATCAAATCATGGTTGCCCTGAAGTGGATACCGATCACGATGGTGTCCCTGATGCCATAGATAAATGTCCTGATGTGGCAGGTCCTAAGGAAAACAATGGTTGTCCTTGGGGTGACCGCGATAAGGATGGTGTCCTTGATAACGTAGATCAGTGTCCTGACGTTGCAGGTCCTGTAGAAAATCATGGTTGCCCTTGGGGTGACAAGGATGGAGATGGTGTACTTGATAATGTTGATCAGTGTCCTGAAACTCCGGGTCCTGCATCCAACCACGGTTGCCCTGTGGTAGAGAAGAAAGTACAACAAAAGCTTGATTCCGCTGTGACAGGATTACAATTTGAAACAGGCAAGGATGTTATTAAACCTATATCCTATAAAGTACTTGATAAAGTGGCAGACATGTTGGCTAAGAATCCTACCTACCAACTTTCTCTGGCAGGACATACGGACAACGTAGGTAATGCTGCTGCTAACCTTGAACTGAGCCGTCAGCGTGCTGAAGCCGTGAAGAAATACGTAATGGATAAAGGCATTCCTGACAACAGGATAGTGGTTACTTACTTTGGCGCTACCAAACCAATAGCTCCTAACACTACTGAAACCGGAAGAGCCATGAACCGCCGCGTAGCAATGAAGATCATCTTCAAGTAAGGAACGAAAGGCGAGTGACAGAAAACGATAATTAAATTCGTGATCATAATAAAAGGGCTGCATGAAAATGCGGCCCTTTTTTGGTTTGCACCGAGACATGCCATTTCTTTAAGAAATGGCATGTCTGTCCTGCTCGCGACGGGAATAGCGGAAAGTTTTTATTTGACTATCCGCTTACAGGAACCATAACCCCCTAACCCCCTGAAGGGGGAAGCACTTCGTGCATTTAGTGCTGATGGTAAAGTCCCCTTTAGGGCCGCGGCGGACGGTAATGTAGGGGCGACCCTTGTGGTCGCTCAATAATACAATGTAACAATTTTTTCGCTTTATCGTTTTAAGACAAAATCATAATAAAATGGTTCGTTGTCTTATTATCCTTTTATTTATTTCTTCTTCGCTTTTTTCAAAACCGATTTTCGGCAAAGTAATCAATAAGGCAAACGGACAGGCAATTCCTTATGTAAGTATTGGAATAAAGAATAAATCCATAGGCACTGTAACCAATGAAAATGGCAAGTTTTTCATGGATATTGAAATACAAGATAATGATACTTTGTGTTTTTCAGAGATTGGTTATAGAATGCGTTGCATAAATACAAAGGATGTTTTAAAAATTCAACAAAACAATGACAGCATAATTGTAGAATTGGATTCTGTAGCATACGAACTTAAGAATGTGGAAGTTGTACACAAACCAATGCATGAAGAAGTGGTGGGATGCATGAAACATAACCGTCATTTGGTATTCACATTTAATCCGCTTGATAGCTCTACCAAACAAAACCTTGGAACAGAAGAGGGAATTAAAATACAATCTGAACATTATCCTGTAATACTAAAGGATATGAAT
>CAILMK010000119.1 GCA_903835275.1 uncultured bacterium
AAAACAATACTTGGCGCTATGGTATCAATGACATTTACATATCTTGTTGCTGAATATTTATTGCCTGAATAATCATTTGCATTATACTGAACACTAAATAGCCCGAGCGAAGTGGGAATATTGTTTTTAAAAGAGAAAGTCCCTGACAGTGTATAGGGAGGGAAGGTATCGTAATTGTCCTGAATCAATACATCCTTGCCTGTGTATTGCTTGTAAACTTCAATCGGAATGGTATCGCCTGATGTAAATGAAATAGTTGGTGGAATGGTATCAATTACAATAACAATCCTGCAAACGGATCTTTTATTTCCTGTCTGGTCATACACATCATACCAGTATTGGTAGTTGCCTAGTGTCGAGGAATCCACATTGGATGAGATGACTATTTTACAGTTTTTCCCGTCCCGGTTATCATTGTATACTATTCCTGAATCAACGTAATGACTGAACACTTCAAGATAAGCCGTATCACTGGAAATAAATGATACAACGGGAGGAACATAATCTATCCTGCATGTACCTTTTATGTTTTTATCAAGCCATGCGGCCCGTTTTTTTATCCAATATTTCATGGTGTCCAGTTCGCGTGTATATGTAGCAGGAAGGCAGGTATTCGGCCATACATACACACCGAGTATATTCCACTGCGTAAAGTTCCTGATCTGCGCTTCGTTCAGGTAAGCTGCTGTGCTGTCAATTTTTCCGATAAGCGCTGAATCGCGGAGGAAGCCAACTGACCTTAAACGGCCCCAGCGGCATTTCATATCATTTTTAAAAGTGGAATCTTTTAAAAATTGTTGCCACCAGAATGGAATCAGGTCGCAATAATAGGTGTATTGCCAGGATGAATAATTACTTTCATCACCATAGTTTGCATTGCTGAAGGAAAGGTCATAATCCCAGACAGGACCCATGTGGATCTTGCCTCCATTAATGCTGCTTCTGTCCTTGTAGAAATAGGTACTCAACCGGTATCCGTCTACATTTTTGCTAAGTTCATTCACTAAAAAATAATCAATAAAGGAACCTTCATCAGCGTATTTGCGCCATCCTGTTTTTGGGTTCTGGAAGTTTGATCCGTTCAGTGCATCTTCAAAACTATCCACATAACTATGGATGTAATTTTGCTGCGGGGTATTGATGGTTTGGGGTTCGGCATACTGGATATATATCTGCTCATTGCTTGGATGACAGGCTGCATAATACTTGGAATACCATCCTCCAAGATAGACACCATGAATCCAGTCTATTTTACAAATATATCCTCCCGTAAGCGAATCGCCTGTTGTATCTGCTGGTTCCAGCTTACTGATAGGGACCCTGGCCTTTGTTACTTTTATTTTCTCCACAAGAAGATAAATACCCTGGTATACTCCATCCACTACTACTTCACACATTTTAGTCCTCGGACCATTTTCTCCGAACTGACGCGATAATGTGTAGGCAAGGTAATTATTCATCAATGTTTTGTCTGCATAATTTGCTTCCAGTGCCCAGTCATTATCTTTTGGAAGCCCAAGCAACGCAATATTGAATGGCTGCCAGGTACTATCCCTTGTCTCCAAACCAAAGCTTTTCTTAGGGAAGCCGGAGGAAGAAGCTCCACGGATATCCAGTCCCGCATACCCACGGTGTTTTAAGGAATCCTTCAGGTAATTTCTTTTGCCCGGACCGTTATCAATTATATCGCAATAAACATCGTTTTTGTAACCTTCATATATGGCATTTCCACGGGTATTTATATTTAATATTGGTAGATTAGAGCTATCCAGTTTTACATCCGTAGCAGGATGATTTCCGAAAGTGAGATACCAGTAATTTAATGTCCCTCTTCCGGCAGGAGTTAGTTTATCAACTATATAAAGCCGCCAGTTGGTATCGGGGTTCTGACCGTTATTAACAGATTTTAATTGTGATAAATAAGGCTTGTATTTTCCCCTGAAAGATGCTTTAGCAACATTAATATTTATAGTGCCTGTATCGGAAAAAATGGTACTGTCAAAATTCTTCCCAGTCTGGTTGTAATAATACAGGTTGATATTGGTCCCGTCAGGGGCAATGAGCCAGATCTCCAGCTGACTTACATCCGGATGGGTAAGTTTTATTGTTACAGATTCAAGCCCGAAAGTATCATTGATGGATTTATGCCCAATACCCGTTGGCCTAAGGGAGAAATATACCCCGCTGCCGGCATCTTTTACTTTTCCTCCAGTCCCTTTATAAGGAGTGCCTGCCAAAGAGATGAAGGTGGAAAAAAGAGCCAGGAACAGGAAAATTCGTTTCATCGTAAAAAACTTCATAGTAACAAAGATACGAAAAAAAGGGACAAGGGGCATGGGACAAGGGACAAAGCAAATATTAAATATCGAATAATGATTATTGAATGTAAAAGTAGATTTCATGATGCCAGCGGCATCACATTTTTGTAGTAAATGAACGAATCCTTGAGTTACTCCCCTCTCCTTCGGAGAGGGGTCAGGGGGGTGAGGTCCTCTCACTTCATCAAAACAATCTTCTTCATTTCCATATCATCCCCCGATTGAATCTTTAAATAATAAATACCCGGTGCGGAATAAGATGGAAATGTCCATTGCTTATTGATGAATCCCGAAAAGGTAAAATCAGCACCTTCAAGTTTTTTGCCAAGGGCATCATAGATGGAAACTTTCATGGTTTTTGTACCGGCATCTGCTGTAATGAAGAAATCACCCGTCACAGGATTAGGATAAATAAGAACCTTTCCTGCGCCATCCACAAATTTTTCTATGGAAGTAAAGGTGCTGATATTGATAATGCGCGTAACACTATCGCCAATATTTCCTGAATGATCCCTCACCTTATAACGGATGAAAAATATTCCCGGTGTTTTTGTATCTGTAAAATTTCCGTTGGTATCAATGACAGGATTCAAATCATAATTATCTGTAGCAGTATATCCGCTATCAGAGTATATATCATTCTGGACAATGGAAACGTTCGCGTTTCCATTCAGGATGATACTTGGTGCAATGGTATCAATCACTTTCACAATACGCAATACAGAAGTTTTATTTTTGGACTGGTCATATACATCATACCAGTACTGATAGGTACCGAGAGTAGTGGAATCAACATTTGAACTGATGACTATTCTGCAATTTTTACCATCACGGTTATCGTTATAAGTAATGCCGGAATCAATGTAGCTGTCATACACTTCAAGATATGCAGTGTCATGCCCGATCAGGTTTACAACAGGAGGAGTATAGTCAACGCGGCATGTTCCGGGTATATATTTATCCAGCCAGGCATTGCGTTTTTTCATCCAGTATTTCATGGTGTCTATTTCGCCCTGGTAGGTAGGCGGCAGCCATGAATTATAATATGTTTGTATGCCGAGTATATTCCATTCGTTGAAATTCCTTTTCTGTGATTCACTCAGATAGGCAGCCATGCTATCGGTCCTTCTATCCATGGATGAATCGCTGAAGGTGCCAAGCCGTAAACGATTCCATCGGCAACGCATATTGTTTTTAAATGTGGTATCCTTCATAAAGCGCGACCACCAGAATGGGTTCAGGTTACAGTTAGTCTGATAACACCATCCGGATGTCTGGTCTCCGGTGCGTGCCGTGCAATTTCCCAATCCAAGATCCTGGTCCCATATCGGACCCATGTGTATTTTGCCGCCATCGGCACTCCTGCGGTCTTTGAAAAAATAAGTGCTCCATTGAAACGCGTCTACATTTTTTGTAAATTCACAATGAATAAAATAATCCACCAGTGATTTTTCATCGCCATACTTGCGCCAGCCTTTTACCGTATCCTGGAAAGTACTTGCATTTAGCGCAGCTTCAAAGCTATCCACGTATGCCTGGCCGTATGCTTGCTGCGCGGTGTTGACCGGTACATCAAACTGATAATAAACCGATCCGCTACAAAGTGTAAGTATCTTAGAATACCATCCGCCGTAAAAAGTCCCGTTTACAAAATCTTTCTTAAAAATATATCCACCGGTTATAGAATCACCCTTGGTAGCGGTAGACGATAGCTTTTCAATATTCACACGATCCTTGCTGACCTTAATTTTTTCTTCAAGCGTATAAACTCCACAATAAACTCCATCCACCACTACCTCCACCATCTGGGTGCGGCTGGAATAGTGTCCCATGTCCACAAAATATTGCATGGCGAGGGAATTTCGGATAAGGGTTTTGTCATCATACTGTGCATTCAGTGTATAATCATTGTCCTTGGGGAATCCTGCGACGGAAGTATTTATTTTATTATTCTTCGAATCCTGTATTTGCAGGGAGTAACTAACCTTCGGAAAGGAAAGTGCAGTATTGCCATGCAAATGCATGCCCGCGTAGTTCCTGTATTTCAGTGAATCCTTCAGATAATTTCTTTTGCCGGCTGAATTGTAAATGACATCACAATAAGTATTGATGGTGGTATTGTGGGAAAACGTTTGCCTCCGGCTGTTAATATTAATGATGGGTAAATTGGAGCTTATCAGATGCACATCATATGCGGGTTTATTCCCGAAGGTAAGATACCAGTACCCTAGACTTCCCCTGCCTTTTGTTGTGCTGGCATCATAAACGAGGAGCTCCCATGTCCCGTTTGCCTTTTGTCCGTTATTCACCCGTTTCAACTGGTCATTATAAGGTTTGAAACTACCAATGAAAGGGGCTGTGCCGAAGCCGAGGCTAATGGTGCCGGTATCAGAAATGATGGTAGAGTCAAAATTCTTCCCTTTTTGGTTGAATTGGTATAGTAGAATCTGTGTACCATCAGGGGCTTTCAGGTAAAATTCAAGCTGGCTTACATCGGGATGGGTGATCTTTATGGTAACTGATTCCAACCCGAAAATGCCATTGCAGGTATCCGGGGAGATACCGCTCAGGGTCATTGAAAAAATAACTCCGCTGCCATTGTCTTTTATCTTGCCGCCGGTTCCTTTGTAAGGAGTGCCTGCATAGGAAAAATGGATTGCAAATAAAGCAAGAAATATAATGATCCTGTTTTTCATTGAAACAAAGATACTAAATTTAGGGACAAGGGACAAAAAGGGATAAGGGACAAAAGGAATATTGAATATCGAATAACAAATATTGTCCGCCGCAGCGGATTGAAGTGAATACGATGACTAAAGGTATCACACGTTTATAGCAAATAGTGAACGAGTCGTTGAGTTACTCTCTTCTCCATGCGGAGACGGGTCAGGGGATGAGGGATTGAGCGGGCAGGTGGATTGATTTACATTTGCCAATATCCAATAGATTCTTATATTTGCATAAACTTAATAAATAAAACCATGATAGTTGTTTATGTATTGGTGTCTATTCTTATTGGCTGGGTCTGGGTTGATTATTACCGTCTGATCGGTATTTATGATACGCAGAAATATAAACTTATACTCTTTACTTTTATTCTTGGTGCCGCTTCTGTATACATCGTTTATGGCGTAGATATGATTCCGGTTACATCCCCTATAGCGCTGCACAAGAATATGCTGATGGATTTTCTTTACTGTTTTATTAATATCGGTATCGTAGAGGAATTCGCCAAACTGGTTCCATTTATTATTACTTATGTATTATTTAAAAACCACTTTAAGGAACCTATAGATTATTTCGCCTTCATGTGTTTTTCAGCACTCGGCTTTTCAGCGTTTGAGAACGTTGGATATTTTTTAAAGTACGGCCCGGACATCATCAATGCACGCGGGATTTTATCTTCCGTGGGACACATGTTTGATTCCTCGCTGACTGCCTACGGATTTATTCTTGTGGTGTACAGGAGTGCAAGGCCTAAATACGCAGTGATGGCGGGATTTTTTCTGCTGGCTGCTCTATCCCATGGCATATTTGATTTTCTTTTGATGAGTGATGACCTAGGCGGATGGGGCAAACTGATGTGCATCTTTTATTACTACTTTACCATTTCCATTTTCGTGACCATATTAAATAATGCACTGAATAATGCTTCCAATTTTACCTATAAAAAAGTGGTTCATTCGGATAAGGTTGCCATGCGTTTACTGAGCTACTATGCACTGATATTTTTTGTCCAGTTTGTTGCGGCTGCTTTTGCAAAGGACACCAAGCATGCCTTTGCAGTAATGATTGCGTCCGTAATTTTTACAGGCGTTATTGTGGTAGTGGTCTGCATCAGGCTTAGCAGGTTTAAGCTGATACAGGGCAGGTGGTTTCCCATTAAAATTGAGTTGCCATTTAGTGTCGGTGCAGGTAATATTACTCCCGGTATTCCCAGTCCGGGATTTAGCCTTAGAATAAAGGGCGATAGTTACAATGAAACCTATATCAATGAATATTACGAAGAATATTTTTACCTGAATGGTGTTTCCTCCAATTACACGGATCTGGATGACGACCAGTTGGCATATATTGAAAAGAAAATTTTCCTGAAGAATGACAATACTTTTTATGTCGCTAAATTCTTTAAGAACGGCGACAAAGAAAATTTTGAAACCTATCTCCTGAAACCAAAAACCAGCGGCATGAATATGATGATGAAAAAATATCCAATCATAGCAGTGCTAAGCATCAATGAAGGAACGGACCTGAGTGATACCAACCTCGATGTACAGAACTTTGATTTCTCCGAATGGGCGTATCTGAAACCAACGATTGATTAATTGCTCGCTCAGATAGCGCAATTTACTTGAATTGTATTATTCCTTAATAAGCTTAAAAGTATTTGCTTGTCCATTTGAAATAACACTTACCAGATATATTCCCGCAGGGTATGGAAAATCAATATTCATTGAATCGCTCCCGTCCAAGTTTTTATTAAGAATCATTCTTCCAAATAAATCACGAATTTCAATTCTTGATTTCTCTAATGAACCATTCATTTCCAGTACAAAATTATCTTTAAAAGGATTTGGATAAATATTTATTTCCGGCTTCTTATTTGTTTTTTCTATTCCAGTCATAATATATGAAGAACCAAGCTTTAGAATAAACATGTTCTGATTATTATTTGAATCTTTCTCAAGGATAAAGCTATCTATCCCCGGATCTACATCAAATGGCTTTTCATGAAATCCAATAGAAAGAATATTATCATTGGCATCACACCTGATGGAAATGCCGGGGTAGTAAGTGCTCATTTCAACATCAAGACTTTTAACCCAGTTAAATTTTCCATCCTTGTCAAGTTTCCAGACAAGAAAATTACCGTCAATGTTATTCTTTCCGGATTGGACCAGATGTTTTGTTGATGCAGTATCAAAATAAATTTGATTGTCAAAACTGCCTGCCACATATACAAATCCTTTACTATCGGTGCTCAAAGAGCTTGCATAAGATGAATGATTTCCCGCATAAGAACATTCTGCCCATTTGAATTTCCCTGAGGAATCCATTTTTTGAACGAATAAATTGCCTCTGATTCCGGAAAGAATATAACTGCTGGTATCCGGATCGAAATCTGCGGTACCCCAAAAAGTTCCGGCAGTTAATATGTCGCCATCTTTATCAATTGTAATGGAATTACCCTGGACCGATGTATTTGATCTTAACTGTTTAACCCAAATGAAATTTCCATTTTTATCGACCTTTTCTATATATGAATTCATTGATCCTCCATCAGCAGTTAGAATAAAAGAATCCTTTCCGCCATTGAAATCAAGAGTATCATAAAATAAACCGGTAAAATATGAATTCCCAATGGAATCAGCGCAAATTGATATTGCATTACATCCTTGGTTCTCTTTCCCCATCGTGCGAACCCATTTGAAATTTCCTCCGGAATCAAGTTTCTCAATAAACATATCTCCCAGGCCAATATTGTGAAGTACATATTTTGCAACACCTGGATCAAAATCTGTATACCCTGAAAAATGTCCAGAGAAATAGATGTCTCCTTTTGCATCGGTACTTATTGATTCGCTATAAGGTATTTCAGAGCCCGCAATTTCTCTTGCCCAATTGAAATTTCCCTGTGAATCCAGTTTCAGAATGAAAATGCTGGTTTTACCGACTGTTTTTAAAGTATATTTTCCCGGTCCCGGATCAAAATCAGCAGAGTCATTGAAATAACCAAGGGTGAAAATATTTCCAAAACGATCAACTGTTACTGCTTTTCCACAATCATTATTATTCCCTTTTATTTGCTTTACCCAAACGAATTTTCCCTGGGAATCAAGTTTGAGGATGTAAGCTTCTTGAGAGTAGCCTGAGATTAAATAATAAACTTTAGCAGTATCGGGATCAAAATCAACCGTTCCTTTAAAGTACCCGGTAATATAGGAATTCCCATTATGATCTGAAAAAATTGAATACCCTTCATTTTCACCCCCTCTTAAAGTTTTACCCCAATCAAATTTATTGTCCTGGGCAACGCATGAAATGCATGAAACAAAAATGATAATAAATACATGAAATATGGTTTTCATTTGAATACATTTATTACTGTTAGAGCAAAGGTTGTTTCGCTACAAGCTCTTCACTTCCGTCAATAAATTCTGCAATGTAGTTTTAGCATCGCCGAAAAGCATACGCGTATTATCAGCGTAGAAAAGTTCGTTTTCAATTCCTGCATAACCCTTCGCCATACCACGCTTGAGGATAATGATATTCTTCGCCTGTTCCACTTCAAGGATAGGCATGCCGTAGATAGGAGAGGCAGGATCGTTCTTCGCAGCGGGATTCACCACATCATTCGCACCGATAACGAGTACCAGGTCCGTTGTGGCAAGTTCCTCATTCGCCTGTTCCATTTCAAGAAGTTTATCATATTGTACATCCGCTTCAGCGAGGAGAACATTCATGTGGCCGGGCATACGTCCTGCCACCGGGTGAATGGCGTATTTAACGCTTACGCCATTTGCTTCCAATGTTTTTTCAAATTCGTGACAGGTATGTTGCGCCTGTGCTACGGCAAGTCCATAGCCCGGAACGATAATAACTTTCTGTGAATAAAAACTAAGTACAGCCGCATCATTCATAGAAATTTCCTTGATGCTACCGCCTACTTCACGCGCTTCGCTGCCCGCCTTGTTGCCACCGAAGGAACCGATGATAACATTAGTCAGTGAACGGTTCATTGCTTTACACATCAATATGGTGAGGATGGTACCCGCAGATCCCACGAAGATACCGCCTGTCAGCATTGCCTGGTTGTTGTATAGGAAACCACCGAATACCGCAGCCATCCCTGTGAAAGAATTCAGCAGTGATATTACCACCGGCATATCCGCGCCACCGATCGGCAGTACGAAAAGTACTCCATATAGAACAGCGACACCAATGAGGATTGAAATATAACCCATGTCAGCATAACCGAGGGAGATCAACCAGCCGATCAGTACCAGCATTCCGAGCAATAAACCGATGTTTATAATTTGTTGTCCCGGCAATGATTTGTCACCGATCTTTCCTTCCAGTTTTAAATATGCGATAATACTTCCCGTAAAGGAAACCGTACCGATTATTAATCCAAGTAAAATAGCCAGCACTTCCAGATGCATTGAGATGCTATCCATTGCGGGAGTTGGAGTAGTTGCGCCACCATTGAATAAGCTCATCAGTTTGCCGATAGCTTCCACACCAACACTCGTTCCGTCAAAGCTGGTATTGTTTATGGCAAGTCTGTTGTATTCCACGATGGAAATTATTGCCGCACACGCACCGCCCATTCCGTTGAAGAATGAAACCATTTGCGGCATCGCTGTCATTTTTACTTTCTTCGCCATCATGGTTCCGATAATGGTACCGATAGCCATACCACCGAAGATCCATACAAAATTTCCGAGGTGTTCCCCGTCTTTTTCATAGAGGAATATCGTTGCGAAAATTCCAAGCACCATACCGGCGGCAGCAATGAGGTTTCCCTTTTGCGCCGTCTTCGGATTACTCAGCATTTTCAGCCCGAGTATAAATGTGATGGATGAAATTAAGTAGATGAAGTGTAAAATATGTACGCCCATAATTTGTGTTTCTTTGTATTCTGTGATCCTATCGGACCCGTTTATTTTTTTAGTGTTGTACTTCTTTTGTCATCCCCCTGGCCCCCTGTCAAAGGGGGAGTGCCCTGCGGGCTTGAACTCATTAAATTCTGTTTACTGTATTCTGAATTCCAGTTAGAATTTAGATATTAGAATTTAGGATTTCTTATTCTTGTTTTGGAACATTTTCAGCATGC
>CAILMK010000120.1 GCA_903835275.1 uncultured bacterium
AGTTCATCGGTTAATTGATTCAAAAGCCTACGCGCCTCATCAACTTCTTTTATTGTAGGCTGCTTTTCAAAGCATATCCAAACTCCGCTAGCCATGATTGCAGTATGAGCATCTTTGAGTTTATCTACCATTCCTAGTCCTCAAAAGATACAAAGCTAACAACGCGGCTTCAGCTCGTCCGTCATCTTTTTTACGTTTGAACAATTCAGATTTAGATGGCCAGAGTCGCATTGCCATCTCCCTTGCTCCGTCTTTAGATGCATTTGCCCCCATAGCCTTTTTCCACACCTGCGGTGTCACGAGGGTATAGGGAATATCAAGCCCTGCTAATGTTCCTTCTAAAATACCGAGTGAACGCCCAAAAGAGAACATACTCGTTACGCCTTGTCCTGGCATTGCGTTGACTTGCTCAATCATTCCCTCGACTGATTGAGTTTTGAATAAGCGGAGTTCAGCACAAATTGCCTGCGGGTTTACTCGTTGCTTTTTGGACTTACCTGAAACATACTCAAGTGTAGGCATGTCATAAATGTCAACAATTGCTCCACCCTTGTCAAGCACTGCAAGTGCGCCGTAAGTCCCTGGATCAATACCTAAATAAAAGTCTGCCATGTTATTCCTTAAAGTCCATATTTTGAATTGCCTTCATTTGCTCCCGAGTCAAACTGAACCAAGGCTTTTTTCCACCTGCCTTGAATGCGTCATCCCAGATTTCTTTTGCTAAGGCTTTTAGCACCTCTATATTGTTAAACTGCTCCCAGTATTCCTCAAATCCGTTATCTTCATTTTCTGTCATCTTTGCTCCTTAAAAATTCATAAAACATTTTCGCTACAGCTATAAATTCGCTTGGTGTTGTAAATTTTGCTTCTGCTATTTTTTCTGAATAATCAAGAGCATAGTTTAAGGCGGTTTTCTTTAGATTACTTTCTTCAATAAAATTCATTATTTACCTTTCTGAAAATATGACTCACAACCTTCAAGTTGGAGTTCCATTGGTAAGTTGAAGTCATTTTTGTCACACCACCATTTACCGTCCTCAACAGGTCGAGAGAATTCACATGTACGGCAGTTTTTGAGCGGCGGCTTTTTATCAAAGCATACTTCTTTAAAGTCACACCATCTGCAGGGATAAGTCTCATCACTTTCACCAATACGCGCTGGACGTATCTCTGCATTAACTAATATGTCAATTCGCTTGAGGATGTCATTCTGAGTGTGGGTATCAGGCTTTATGCGCCGAACGTAAAAAGCCTCATTGTCTTTAGAAAGAGCGAGGTATAACCCGCGTTCAATGCCGCTAAATAACATTCCCGCCTGAACTTGATAATAATGCATCGGCTTAGAAATGACAACACCTTTCTTTTCTAACTCCTCGAAGGACTTCTTATTATGCGTTTTAATTTCAAGCACGTGCGGTGTATTCTCAGCCGAAGGTATACCCTTGATGACTCCGTCAGTTTTGACTACAAAATGACCTGTCTTGTCCGTAAAAGTAAACTGTTCTCCGTTTGAGTCCTTGGCATAAACCGCGTATCCCGCAGCTTTGAGGTCAGAAACGATGCGGTCTTCCTGCAGGTTACCTGTTTCAAATAGGCGTAACATTCTACCGTCAAAATTAACAACGTCGTAACCTCGCCAATCCATCCAGATCTTCCTCAAACACTCCTCTCCGATGCCTGACGCACCGAGCCTAGACAACCGCATTGGTCGGTCTTGACGAGCCTTTATTCCGCTATAAATGCGCCCAATCATTTCATCCTCTTGAGCGGGAATCATAATTGGCGCTGGTTTCTTTGTAGCCATGTATTTCCTTTATTGCGTTATTAAATGGGGCTACCTATGCAAACGGGGGTAGCCGCTCCGTGTTCTTTCGATTAACTTGCACTGATCTGAACAAACCTTAATCCCAAGGATTCTTCTTTTTACCTTCCTTAGCTTCTACCTTTGGTTTAGCTTTGTCTAAGTCATCATCTTCTAAGTCTAACAACGATGGCTCTTTTGCTTTAGGCTTTGCTGCGGGGGCTGAATCCTTTGAAACATAACCGACAATCTTATTACG
>CAILMK010000121.1 GCA_903835275.1 uncultured bacterium
CCACGGCTTAAAAGCCGTGGCAATTAAAAAAAATTATTGTCGCCAACACTCAATACCCTTCTACCGGCTCCTCCTGTTGAATTACCTCATGAGGGCTTTTCTTTATTACGTAGGTTTTTGCAATCATATCATGCAATGCTTGCTTCGAGGCCGTCCATCCTGATATGCAACATGTTATTGCCCAGATAATCATAAAAGGAATTGATATTGATGTAAAAATTTTCAATTCCACAAAGAATAAGAATAAAAATAAAACAGGTACAATGAAATAGAAGTATTTGGCAAAGAATCTCTCCGCTGCTTTTTTAAAGCTCAGCCGCTCATAATTCAGGTCAGTTATTTTAATTCTTAATATTATTTTTCCTAATGTTCCCTGCCTGGCAGAACTTTCCATCAATGCACTATAAAGGAATATCAAAAATAGCAGAATAAATTGTGAGATTATATAGTTTCTTTTTAGGTCGGATGGATCATAACTGATAAGGCTCCCAACGTGAAAAAAGGTATTCAGTATTCCACGGATTCCAAATAACAAATGAAGTATCTCAGTTGGAATATAAAAAATCAATGCATCAATGAAGTATGCCACAAACCTCAGCCAAAAGCCTGCATACTCTACCTTTTTTTCAGTGGCATTGAATTCAGTAAATACTGATGATTCAGCGTGCATAATTTTATTTTTACTGTAAAACTAATATTTTTTATTGAAAATCACATAATCATATAACTTACATCCAAAGTTGTGTAACATCAAGCCGGATTATGTCCCTCATCTTTGTAAAATGATAATCCCATGACAATACATAATGGGGCTTGATAAGAACATAATTAACGCATTTGCATTTTGAAAATAATATTTACCTTCCTTTTTTCGCTGTTGTTTTCAAGCTTTCTCAAGGCTCAATTCATCGCAATTCCTGATAACAGCCACTTATCGCTTTCAACACATTTTGAAAAGCCGCATCACAAGTATCTTACACTTGCAAGTCTGGATACTCTCAAGCCTCACCCTGCAAATGATACAGGCTCGCATAATTTTTACGGGAACCTTATCAATGATGATTCTCAGTATAACAAAAGATATCCTGTATGGGAACCTGCGCTGGAGGTTATATGCACGGATCTTGCCACGATGGGTATGGACAGGTATATATTGAAGGCGGACTATGCAAAGACCAGTTTAAGTACATGGGGGTATAATCTGCGCAAAGGATGGGAGTGGGACGCGGATGGATTCACCATTAATTTTTTCGGGCATCCTTATTCTGGATCACTAACTTTTAATGCCGGACGGGCGGATGGCTATAATTTTTATCAGTCTGCCGGATTTTCACTGGAAGGAAGTGTACTTTATGAATATTTCGGGGAAAATACGCGCCCATCCTACAATGATGTAATAAATACTACCATAAATGGTGCCTTCCTCGGAGAGGTCCTATATAGATTGAGTTCAAATATCCTGGATGACCGGAAAACCGGAGGTGAAAGAGCTATTCGCGAAATAGGCGCGGGAATCATTGATCCGATAAGGGGAATTAACAGGCTGATCCAGGGCAAAACATTCAGGGTGGTTCCGCATGAAGTATACCAGAAGGAGCCTGTAAATTTCACACTTTATACCGGGATACACAATACTACTGATATCGGCTCCAAAACAACAGGAAGCTCTATAGGAATGGTAAATTTACAAATTGATTATGGAAATCCGTTTGAACCAAGGAACCGCAAACCATTTGATATTTTCAGGGTGCGGGTAGATGTAGATTATGGCACACGCCCTGTAGTTGACAATATAGCAGGATATGGCGTTTTATACGGTCAGAATATTCAAACGGGGAAATTAGTTTCCCTGGTGGGGGCATATCAATTTTATGATTACTGGCACAATAAATATTTTGAAATGGCAAATGCAGCCATTGGTGTAGGTGCAATTTCCAAGTTGCCATTGGGTACAAGTGTGAATCTTTATACTTCACTACATGTTGCAGGCGTACCTTTATCAGCCAATGCCATTGATTATGGACTTGATACTTTTTCTTTCAGAAAGTATCACTACGGTGGTGGATTTGAAATAAAGTTTGAAACCTCAATGAATTTCGGTTCCTGGGGTAGTGTTTCAATGCTTGCGTATTATTTCTGGACGCATGCGTATGTGGGAATACCGCAAAACAATTCTGTTGGTATATTAAGGCCCCGATTTACCCTTCAAATTTATAAACAACTAAGCTGCGGCGCAGAAGACTATGTGTATTTTAATTCACAGACTTATCCTAGTGGAAGATCCTCAGTCAGCCTGGTTAGAAGCGAACAAAAATTATTTTTGATATACTTCTTTGAAGACAAGAAACGCTATGAACACTATAATTAAAAATAATGAGTAGAATGAATTAGAAGCAGGGTGATCATTCCCGGAATAATTAGATTTCATAATATGTTCCGTGAATGTTGTAACGCTTATATTGACAGGTGTATGCATCTTTGATAATGATAATTCCCGAATGGGATGGTGGTTGTTGAAACGACAATAACCATTACTAATATTTTATCATGTATCTTGTATGAGTAATGCAAAAAAACACACGATTTCAATCATCCTCTTCTGGCTTTTGCCATTCCTCTCAAATGCACAATGGAAAGATATGCCGGAAAATAATAATCCACGGAATTCCTATACCAGCGAAGCCTCGCAGGGAAGCTTGTATAATTATTATATAAGCAGACCTTTAATTATTGAAACA
>CAILMK010000122.1 GCA_903835275.1 uncultured bacterium
AGGTTAGTGCAGATATTCACATACGAATAAACATACAGTTCTACCTTTATCCAAATCTATGCCAATAAACTTAGATTTAGCTAAATTGTTGAAAATAAATATTTTAAAAGGGTTATTTTGCCTTCCTCTACTTGGCTGAACTGTTAATATTCATCCTTTCAGGATGACAACTCAGGGGCTTGGTGATTTTGTTAACTGATAACTGTTAACTGCCAACTGTATTACGACCTTCTCAACACTTCGTCCACCATACCGTAAGCCTTGGCTTCATCGGAGCGCATCCAGTAGTCGCGGTCACCATCATGGGTGATCTTTTCCTTGGGTTGTCCGGTGCAATCGGCGAGTATTTGATAAAGTTCGTCTTTCAATTTCAATATTTCACGTGCAGTGATCTCAATATCAGTTGCCTGACCTTGTACACCACCCAGTGGTTGGTGAATCATCACACGGCTATGCGGTAAGCATGAACGTTTTCCCTTATGTCCGGCAGCCAGTAAGACAGCAGCCATAGAGGCAGCCATACCGGTACAGATCGTTGCCACATCAGGAAGTACATAATGCATAGTATCAAAAATGCCCAGTCCTGCATAAACGGAACCACCGGGGCTGTTTACATAGATCTGAATGTCCCTTTTTGCATCAGAACTTTCCAGGAAGAGCAATTGTGCCTGGATGATGTTCGCCACATCATCGTAAATTGGAACGCCCATGAAAATGATCCTGTCCATCATCAGGCGGGAAAATACGTCAATAGCCGTTGCATTCATCGGCCTTTCCTCGATTACATTAGGAGTAATGTAATCCATTGTGGTATAATGCCTGTTCAATGTCAGGGAACTTATGCCCCTATCCATGATGGCATATTTATCGAATTCGTTTTGGTATCTCATTGGTAATAAAAATTATTTTGCTTAATACTTATGACGAAAGTACAACAGTTTTATTGTTTCCGTTCAAAATCTCAAAAAACTCAGTCCCTCACTCCCTCACCAATTCGCAATTTAGTCAACCACAACCTCTTCCTTAATCTGCTTCATTTCCGAAAGTGCCTGTGTGCTGATCTCTTCATTGGTGGTCTTTATTGCACCCAGTAAGTAATCAAATACTGCATTGTCTTTCAATACCATAACTGTCCTGCTGTAATTGCTGTCCTCGCTAAGGTAGTTATAGGCATATTGTTGCAATAATTTACCTTCCGGTTCCGGTTGCCCCTGTTGCATAAACTGGTAACGGATGCTGCTGATGGTATAGGAAATGATATTTTCTTCGGTGATCTTGATGCCGTTGTTTTCAGCAATCACATCGGAGATCAGTATCCATTTAAGTTCGTCTTCAAATTTCGCGAATTGTTCCCCAAAATTTTCCACCCCTTCTTCAGATTTGGCATCGTAGGAAATGAGATAATATTTTTTCAGGAATTCCTCCGGCATGTCCACTTGTGTATTTTGCGGCAATTGCTTGCGTACTTCGGTGAAGAACATATTATCGGCTTCGCGCTGGTAATAGTTTTCCACGCGTTTTTTCCATTCCGTGCGGAATTCCTCTTCCGTGGTTACGGAACCCGGCTCCAGGTATTTATCAAAAAGCTCCTGGTTCATATCCGCGGGACTGATCTTAAATGCAGCCTGAACTTCCACTTCAAAATTGTGGTTCAGGTCGCGGATGGTCATTTTATCTGCTTCGAAGAGTGTTTCGAGTTCTTCTTCGCTCAAAGCAGCAAAAAGATCTGCAGTAAATTTCTCATTAGGCTTTTTGCCCAGGATCAGAGCTTTAACAGCTTCCGGCATATCGGAACCCTGGTAGAATTTCTGTTTGGACTGGCCTTCCGCCAATGGCTGGCCGTCTTCCGCCAATTCAGTGAATTTTACGCTGGTACTTAGCGCCGCATCATCAGTGATGACGTCCGCCATATCAAGTTTCCCGGCGCTTTTGCGCATGGAGTCGATATCCTTATCCAGATCCTCGTCAGAAAGGACTACTATATTCCTTTTCAGGCCGTTAAGGGATTCAATATTTGGATGAATTTCCGGACGGAAACCAATATCGTAAGTAAAATCCATTTCGGCTTGTTTCCAATCCACTTCTTCTGCTACATAAGTAGATAAAGGGCTTAATACCAGATTGATATTATTTTCCTTCAAATAATTCTGGATGCTTTCCTGAAGCAGCTTATCCACCTGCTCGCGCTTAACATCCGTACCGATCATTTTCTGGGCAACGCCAAAAGGCACCTGACCCTTGCGAAAACCAGGTACATTCATGGTTTTCTGATACTTAGTTACTGCTTTTTTTACAGTTTCGTTGTAATCAGCAGGTTCTACATGAACTTTTAATACGGCATTCAGCCCGTTTTTATCCTCGATTGTTATTTGCATATTGGTTCAAATTTTCCTTTAAATGTGAATTGAAAATTGATAACACTTAAAGGGGTGCACAGGTACAAAAAAAGGGACAAGGGGCAAGGGACGAGGGACAAAAAATGGAGCGGAATATTGTCCGCCGCGGCGGAATGAATATCAAATATCGAATATTAAAGTGAATTCAGACTGGAATTTGGGAATTGGAATTCGTGATTTCCGCGAATGCAACTAGTGTTTGAGCCTTCGTTTTTTGACCATACCTCCTTTAGTGTCTTTTACGGAATTCATAACCACAAAGGCATTGGTATCTATCTTGTCTATTTCCGAATTCAGTTTGCTTATCTCAAGCCGGGTGATGACCGTATAAACAATATCAATATCGTTGCGGTGGCCATGCGTGCCGAAACCTCTTATACCCTTATAAACCGTCACTCCCCTGCCCATGGTATGGATGATCATGGAACGCATTTCATCGCTACGCGCAGAGATAATAGTGACCCCGGTATATTCCTCTATACCTTCAATGATAAAATCCAAAGTTTTGGAAGCAGCGAGATATGTGATCAGGGAATAAAGAGCCGTTTCCAATGAAAGAAAATACGCAGCGGCGGAAAAAATAATAATATTTACCGCGAGTATTATATCACCGATGGTTGCTCCTATTCTTTTGCTGATGAAAATAGCCAGCAATTCCGTGCCATCCAAAACGGATCCGGCACGCATGGAGAGCCCAATACCTGCCCCAATGAAAAATCCACCGAAAAAGGACACCAGTGTTTTATCATGGGTGATTACCGGAAAATGAACAAATGCTATAATTAATGCCAGTCCGCAGACAGCAGCAAAGGTTTTAATGGCAAAATATTTACTGACTAAATTATATCCGATGATAACAAAAGGAATATTTATTAAAACAATATATACCGATAACGGGATATGCGTGAGTTGGCTTGCCAATAGTGAAATACCTGTGGCGCCACCATCTATAAAACCCGTGGGCACCAGAAAACTTTCCAGTCCGAATGCAGCTGAAAATACGCCGATACTGATAAGTGCTATATCTTTGACCAGCCTCAATGCGCCCTGCTTCCATTCGCGGAAACCCTTGGCGAGCATGTACGGGGAAATTTCGTCCTCACTCTCCCCTGCCACTCTTGCAGCCTGCCTGAGAACAAAATTTGACCAGATGGATTTCATTTTTTCTTTCTAAACAACGAAAGTAACGAAAAATAAAAGACGGAAAAATGATTTATGGCAGGTGGATACAAAAAAACGGGATACGTTTTCGACATATCCCGTTTCAATCTAAAAACTAATCCTATTCTACTAGTAGTTTACTGTAGCTAATTTGGTTATCGTTAAGCGCTTTAAGAATATATATGCCCTTTGTAAATTGCGAAAGATTAATTTTTTCAGTCTTACCGGACGAAAATAACATCTGCTGACTAAAAATTATTCTGCCTTTTAAATCGACCAATGATATATTCATTGATTGGGTTGATGTCCCTTTGTAATGCATGTACAGTATGTCCTTCGCGGGGTTGGGATAAAGATCGAAAACAGTCAATAAATTTCCGGATCCATTAATACCTGAAAAGGTAGTAGCACTTGCTATCTCAGAAAAAGCAGATGCGCCCGATGCATTGTACGCGCATATTTTGTAGTAATATTTTGAACTTGCGTTCAGCGCAGTGTCTTTATAGCTTGTTGTATTTGCACCTACGGAATCCGTTTTTGTAAAACTCAAACTATCCGTACTCCTGTAAATCCTGAATCCGGATTCATTGCTTGAATTATCTGCCCAGCTCAATTGTAGCTTCGAGTCTGCTACTTTCTTTATTACAGGTACAATGGTCAATGATGATGGTGCTGCCGGAATGCCGGATGGCACTGATATTCTGATAATATTTAAAGCTGAAATACCCGCTGCAGACGCAAAATATCCGCCTAAATAGATTTCGCTATTATATACTTGAAAGCAATTAAATGAAATTGATCCTGAGTACAATGAATCCCCTAGCTGTATTATTGATGAATCATTAATAATCCCTGCTCTTGTATACGAATTTTCATCATACAAGGCAAACAGGTATCCTCCCACAGGGAAAATAGCATTTACCTGCTGTACGCTATTATGGATTACTTTAAACTGCATAACATTTGAGAAAGTAGACGTTCCGTCAAATTTAATCAATGAATAATATTTAGAGCCTTGCATAAAACTTCCGGATAAATAAACAGCCCCGTTAAAAACCTTCACGCAATTCGGCAAGGCATATGGATAGGATGAAGATGGAATTTTAATAGTATTCCAACTTGCACCATCATAAGTATTAAGTGTAGTATCGGTAACGCTGTAAAAATATGCCAGATTATTTAAAATGCCCGCATATGCAAGGGTTTTACGTCTTAAAATACCATCTCTCATGAATTGCAACTGAATATACCTGAATAGGTTTTTAGATCTGTCGTACCACATTAGTCCCTCGTCATGCAACGTATACAGGGTATTTTTCAACTTAAAGATGTCACTATAGTGATCACCATTTAAAGATGTGGAAACACTATCGTAAGTATGATTATTTCCATAAACTGACCAGGAAGAACCATCGTACTTGAATATCTGGTTTACTCCGGCGGCGAAAGTTCCTCCTGCAAAAATGGAATCACCATCTACAAGAATTGAAGTTGCGAAAGGAGAGCTTGAACTGAAATCCGACCATGAACTTCCGTCCCATTGCTGCATAGGTTTCAGCGCCCTGCCTCCAGCCAACAGATCACCTTTGTAAAGTGCGAGTGCTTCCACTGCGCTACTCACTCCTGTGGAAACCTGGGTCCAGTTTTGCGCTGTTACAGAGAAAGACGAAAAAATAGTAGAAATAAAAATTAAACAAAATGCTTTTTTCATTGTCGTTTTTTGAAGTTAAAAAAGTCAAAGGTAGACTATCACTTTACTAATTAAGAGCGAATTAGAAATATACTGTTTTAATAGGGGGACAAAACGGGACGCGTTTTGGAAGCTTAAATCTTGAATTATCTAAAAAAAAGAAAAAGAAGCAAATAAGAACAATCATGATCAATATCATGTTCATAATACTGTTAATTTTGTTTTCAACCTGACCCAATCAATGGGTGCACTAAATATAAAGATACAATTATGGATACCAAGAAACTGGAAGGGCTGCCGAAACAAGGTGGCGAAATAGACAAAGGCATAGCCCATATCATTGTGGAGCTTATTGAATATGAACACAATGAAATAGTAAGCAAGTCTATTATGAAAAAGGCTACCGGCTCCATAAATGCCATGGCTATTGATACAGGCGAGGGACTGAATGAAAAAACCTCTCCTTTCGATACTTACCTTCAGGTAATAGATGGAAGCGCCATCATTGTAGTGAACGGCAAAGCCACTAAACTGGAAATAGGTCAAGGTATACTTATACCCGCACATGCGTCAAGTCATGTGGAACCCAACGGACGTTTTAAGCTATTGCTTACTGTCATCAAAAGCGGGTACGAAGACTGATTAGCATTTCAGTCACCACCTGATTCAGTGAAGAACGGAGACCAGAACCCTACTGGTCAATGATTTTTCTTGTGCCCTATAAACCTAAAAGAACACGCAACTGAAATTTATTTCAAAATAATTAGATAATGGAATTCCACCCAAACAACCCCGTAGTTAAACTCTGTCTGCAAGGCATGGCCTTGGAAGAAAAAGGCAACACTGAAGATGCAGGCAAACTATTCCTTCAAGCCTGGGAAGAAGCAACAAACGATTTTGAAAAATTTACTGCGGCTTACTATGTTGCCCGAAATCAAAACGATGTTCGAGACAAATTAAAATGGTTCGAAACAGCTTTACTGCTTGCATTAAAAATAAATGATGATAGCATAAAGGCTGC
>CAILMK010000123.1 GCA_903835275.1 uncultured bacterium
GGCGATCATAAGGCACTGATTGAGTATGAAAAACTGAGCAAATCCGCCACGCTTGCCATCCCTACACCGGACCACTACTACCCTCTTATTTATACACTCGCTTTGCAGGAGAAAAATGAGAAGCCGACCTTCTTTAATGATAAGGCGATCGGTGGTTCATTAACGATGACGTCCGTGAAGTTTGATCGGGGATAAAGGAAGTATGTAGAGACGTAGCATGCTACGTCTCTACGGAAATAATTGTTTCACAATATCACTTTATTAACTTATTACTTTCTTTAGCTTTGCAGTAACATTTTATCTAATTGAAGTGTTAGCTTTTCATCTATGCAAAAGCACATTATAATTATCGGTGGAGGATTCGGCGGCATCAATATCTGTAAAGGGCTTGCCAATGATCCTAATTTCAAGGTCACTTTAGTCGATAAAAACAATTACAATTTCTTTCCTCCACTCATCTATCAGGTCGCGACAGGATTCATCGAATCTTCCAATATAAGTTATCCTTTCAGGAAGCTATTTCATGGCTGGGACAATATTCATTTCCGACAGGGAGAACTGACAAAAATACTTCCGGAAGAAAATAAAATCGTTCTGGATAACGGAGAACTGAATTATGATTTCCTCGTCATCGCCACCGGAACCGAAACAAATTATTTCGGGATGGAAAATGTACGTAAAAATGCAATTCCGCTTAAGACTCTTTCCAATGCGCTTGCCATGCGGAATTTCATGCTCGGACAGATTGAAAAAGCAAGTATTGCCGATGATGAAAATACAAAAAGAAAACTCACCACTATCGTCATAGCAGGTGGTGGCCCTACAGGTGTGGAAGTATCCGGAATGCTAGCTGAAATGAAGAAGTATAGACTGGAGAAAGTCTATCCTGAATTGAAAGGGAAACTTGGCGATATCTACCTGGTGGATGCTGCCCCGGTACTATTGCCTCCCATGCACCCCGCTTCCCAAAAATATACTCTGGAAACACTGGTTAAGATGGGGGTAAATGTCAGGCTCAATATGCTAGTGAAGGATTTTATAAATGATGCCGTCATATTTGGAAACGGAGAAAGTATTGAAACAGGAATGTTGCTCTGGGCAGCGGGTGTCACTGTTAAAACAATTGATGGAATTCCCACCGAAAGTATCGGAAAAGCAAAACGAATAATGGTAGATGAATTCAACAAAGTGATACATACAAAAAACATCTTCGCCATCGGGGATGTATGTATTCAAACGACTGATAAAAATTTTCCGAATGGGCATCCTCAAGTGGCACAGGTGGCATTACAACAGGGGACAAATCTCGCAAAGAATTTCAAATCTCAGTACAAGGATAAAAAGAAAGAAACATTTTCGTATTACGATAAAGGTTCCATGGCTATAATCGGCAGGAATAAGGCTGTCGCAGAGTTGCCCAAACCAAAAATAAACTTCCATGGATTTTTTGCCTGGATGACGTGGATATTCGTCCATCTTTTGTTCCTGATTAGTACCAGGAACCGGATCAAAACCCTTTATAACTGGATGGTGGCCTATTTTACAAAGGACCAATCTTTGCGGATGATTATTAAGCCGAGTGACCCCCTAACCCCCTGAAGGGGGAAGCTGTCACCCTTTTCAAAGTCCCCTTTAGGGGGGTAAAAAGATAACTCCCGAATTGCTCCGGGAGTTATCACACA
>CAILMK010000124.1 GCA_903835275.1 uncultured bacterium
ATCCTGTTTTGAAAAACAATATGGGTATGAGCAAAACTTTTCCTGATACGATCATAGTTGGAGTGGCCCCATATGATACCCTCAGGATCACAGGAACATTTTCCCACAAAGGGCCCATTTTCGTAGCCCTGAACGGAGTGCTGATCATTAAAAATGCAAACTTTACCAATATCGGCGACCTGATTCTTTTCAATAATGGGAAAGTCTATATTGATTCATCAAAGGTAACTTTCCCACAGGATTATTTTTATGAACGCACGATTACAATGATTAATCACAGCCAGGTTGATATTCTCAATACTACATTGAATTACGGTGGCTTTGTTCACAATTGTACCGTGACAGATTCCGCGAAATTAAACCTGGTGAACGTCACCCAGCCGGATTTTATGACTACGGGACTGAGCCGTTATGGCACCATCAATATCAACGGTACCAACCAGGCAGGCGAGTTTATCATTCAGGATTACGTTACTCTTAATATTAAAAATGCAACTACTGCATTGCTATGGCACAGCTTCCCGGATACATCAGTGATTAACTGGTCGTTTGGTCAGCATGATACCGCGTATAATTATCATTTTAACAAAACAAAAACAGGAGTGAAAGGCGTGGAGTATCAGATCAACGCTGATTCCGTTTACGGAATACTCTGGGGCATGATGCCATCTGCGGGTTCTACTGTGAATATTGCCAATTCCAAAATACGGACCATTGGTTTATTATTCGATCACAAACAGGATACAGTGAGTGTTTCAGGCCTAACCAATAATTCTTTTTACAAAACATTTACCTGTCCTGTTTCAGACAGGACGCTTACATTTTCAAATTGCTATGTAAGCACCTGGAGTTTGTATGTTTTCCATAAATCGCATATTAATATTTCGGGATGCATTACAGGGGAAGTGGGTTGTTATAATAAATCAAGTGTAGTTGGTTCCAATTTCTGGAATGATGGTTCCGGCGGTTATCTCTATGCCTCGGATACAGCCACCTCAGTATGTATTAGTACTACGGCTTCTTCTGCGGTAAGAAGCGAGAAAACGAGTATCATGGTATTTGGGTATTCCACAGTGGGCAGCAATGGATATGCAGCGGCGATTGATAATTCTTTTCTGGTGGTATTGCAAAGTTCGCTTCCTGCCGATCCCATTGCATATTCATCTACGGCAGTGTTGTATGATTATATAAATCCGCCTGCGAATGCGTTTGCGGATTCCATAGTACCTGTTACGGGTTCTGCATGGATTCACCGCGGACCAACGAGCAACTGGATGTATTTTAAATCAAAACAATTGCTCTATCAAAAACCGAATGACACTACATGGATACCCATTGCTGCAGCAGATACCATTCCTGTGAGCAATGGATTTGTTGCCAATTGGAATACACACGGATTTGCGCCCGGAAATTATAATATTGCTTTGCGAATTCACGATACCTGGGGAAATAAATCCGATGCCATCCGCCAGGTGAATTTACTTTCAGGATTGCTGACAGATATTGAAGATGAAAACACAAAAAATAAAATAGTTGTCTATCCAAATCCTTCACAGAATGAATTAACGCTTTCCATTGCTTCTTCAAAAACAGATCATGCGAAAACAGAAATCATGGATATGCAGGGAAGAGTTTTACTCACGTCAACTAATGAATTCGCGAGTGGAAATAACCTTATACATTTAAATACATCATCCCTTCCCAATGGAAATTATCTCTGCAAGGTTGAAACAGGAAACGGCGTTTACAGGGAGAAGATTTTGGTGGTGAGGTAGGTGGTACGCAGAATCCTTGCCAAACATATGCCGGCCTTCGAGAGATTCTGCCGGGAAAAGAAAGCCTCAGTGCCTTACTTTTTTCCTTGATGAAAAAAGTAACAAAAAAATCAAGACGCGCCAATTCCCTCCCGCAAAACCCGCGCGACCCAGCGTGGCGCGTCATACCCAACGCTTCCTGATTTTCTTCGAAAATTTAAAAATGTTTTTTTGAGTTTAGAAAGGCATTGAATTAAATGGCGTAAAAAATCTTAGTGGGTTGGGGCGACCAAACAAAACCTTGTCTGAGCAGTTGTAAAATCAGGATAGTGATGAATGAAGCAGCGAGTTTGGTTTTGTTTAGCGGCGGGCGGGAAGATTTTTAGCTATTTCATTCACAG
>CAILMK010000125.1 GCA_903835275.1 uncultured bacterium
GCCGAGATCAGGAGCCATTCCTGATGGACGCAAATCGCCGTCAATATCATCAGTAATTGCCGAAAGAATTTTACCCTTTTTCAAAAGAGCTGATGAACTAGAAGTTAAATGCAGATCTCCTTTTATAAGGTTTGTATAATATGCATCTGTACTAATGCTGTTAACATCAAATCCTGTGGCGGCAACCCATGTTTTCAATGTTTTATAAGAGATTGTATCCAAAACACCAATTGTGTGGGTTGCGGATCCATTATAAAGATCATTATAATCACAGGATACATTGTTACAATTATTAATATATAATGAAGTTACCTTATTCATGTATTGCCCATAGAAAATGTTATTGAATATCTCAATACCTCCTGTGTAATAGAAATAAGCATCGGTTCCTGCGTTACCGGAATATGCATCTCCAACATTTATACTGTTATTGTAAATTTTTACCAATGAGTCAGCCTGAAGGTACAATCCATAAGGCCCCGGGCCGGAGGTAGATCCTATCATATCAATAAAATTATTTGCAATTGTAGCATAATAATTCAGCCTGTAATCCGCGCCCATCCAAATCCCGTAATAGCCATTCTCACTATAAATTTTGTTTCCCGTAATAAAAAGGCTATCCTGATTCAGAACTGATATTCCAACCTCCCCGCTATCAAGAAAATTCCCCTGTATAACATTTCCCACTGAATGTTTTGGTGTCCCGGTTGAACTGGCAATGCGTATATCATATGTCGCTCCGGTCATTCTGTTATTTACAAAAGCATTATAACTTGCCATTTCAGTATAAAGAACATATCCTCCACATGCTAAATTGGGGGTTTGATACAATAAACAATTTGAGATTATATTATGGTCAGAGCCGTTCCCCAAATGAATATCATTTGCTAAGGAATTACAAACTGTCCTGGAGCCACCAAAGTTGGAAATCGACATCAGACGGAAGGTAGTATAAGTGGTGCTATCCAGATAAAGGATGTCTCCTTTGGTAATGGATGAATCAAGTAAAACTTTTGAACTATCCAGTGATTGTGACTGGAACGTAACGGTATTTGCAGCAGAGCTTCCGGCTATTTTCCCGAGATGCACTGTCTCATTATACGATCCGTCCCTCACATTCAAAGTAACGGCGCCACAAACTCCATACGCATTTAAATCATTTGTAGCCTCCCTGAAAGTCTGATAATCCGGGCTGCTTCCACCAATGGTATAAGAACCTTTTAAAGACATCGGCACATTAAACAGTGAACTATCATTAACCATGTTATCATCACTTCCTCCGTTAGGATCAGAAACCGAATCCCGGATAGTATATCTTTTACCTGTTGAAAAGGATACTGAACCAAGCTTTATCCTTACCGTATCCAGGGAAGAAAGGGAACCACTCCAGGCGTACGTGGTTTGCGGCACGCCATTTACCGACCAATGTATATTTGCACTTGTGATAGTATTAATACCATAATTCCGAACGATAGTATAGATATTCCTTGTTCCTGAACAAAATGTTGTGGAAGGACTATCAATGGAAAATATTCCGATATCATTCAAAAATAATTTTTCATCATCTGCACCTATGGTTGGTTTGGAACTGCGTTTGTCACCATCAATATCATATAACACAACAGGTATTTCAACTCCATTATTGGCAATAATTTTTGAGGCGCTGCTTAAGTGCAGATCACCTGTACTAACTGATACAAATTGCGGATCTACAGCAAAACTATGTTTATCCAGTTTGGTGATTTTTTGAAAAGCTGAAAGGCTTGAATAAGTTACATAGTTCCAATTTGCCCAGGATGAACCGGCATTGAAATAATCATTGTAGTCAAGCCGGTTGATCCCGCCGGAATAGTTAGAACTAAGGTAAGAGATGATATTATTTACAATATTTACCTTGGATGCACCATACATATAAGCTGTCAGGGTCGAATTATACATGCTGTTATCATAGAGATTCAATATGCAATAGTCATTGAGATAAATACCTCCTGCAAGGAAAAAATTATTTACAATCCTGCTGGTATCAGTTTTTGAGGAACGCTGGCAAACTATTGAATCCATAAATACAGTTCCTGCCTGCGAAAGGAAGCGATTATCATCCACCACCATGCTATCCTGCCCGCTTGCATAAATGGCATATCCACCATTTTCCGTACTGTCAAAACTGTTATTGGAAACCAGTGTCCCGTAAGCAGCTTTTTTGTTATAATTAGGGCTCACAAGGTGCATACCGTAGTATCCTCCAACCATTCTGTTGTAGCGATAAATATTGTTGTCGTCCACCGTATTTTCATCATCATAAATAATGGCAGGTGTGGCAGCATAGTTATAATATAATGTAATGTGGCTGATCAGGTTGCTTTCTATTTTTATATCATGAGCATTGGAAAGGTATATCACATTAGCCCCAAAATAAGTTGAATCATAAACAGTGATGCTCATTTTCAGGAAGCTTATATAATTAGTGCCCATAATGGTTATAAGATTTGACTGCCACAATAAAGTACTATCCAAACTTACCTTGGTACTATCCAATGACTGCGATTGAAAAACAATAGAATGACCTGCAGAAGAACCGGCAATATTTTGAATATTTAATGTCTCACTATAATGCCCGTCCCTTACATTAAAAACTACGGCACCACAAAGGCCTTTTGAAGTCAGGTCATTAATGGCATCCCTGAAACTTGCATAATCCGGGGATGCGCCCCCAATGGTATATGTTCCTGACATCCCGGGTTTAATATTACCGGTTACCATGGTATCATTAGCGGGCACACTGTCTTTTGCTCCATTCGGTTTCTGTGTCCATACCTTTATTTGTTTAGAGGAACCTCCCGGAAATGCAAGGCTTCCTATACTGAATAAACCACTATTCCCTCCGCTGGCCAATGAACCCGTCCAACTATACGAAGTCATCAGGATACCATTTACGCTCCATCCAATAGTAACGGATGTGAGGGTATTACCTCCAAAGTTCATCATACTGACGTAAACATCCTTTGTACTTCCGGAACAAAATCCCAATACAGGGCTATCAATGGATACTATGCCTGCATCATTGCCAAAAAGCTTAATTTCATCGGCACCTATCATCGGTAAATTACTTCTTCTTTGTCCATCAATATCATCCTTTACAGACGCAAGGGGACGGGCATGCCTCAGAATTGTTTTTTCTGAATCTATGACATGCAGATTATTCGGAAAAGTATCACTTACGAAGCGCGGCCTTATTTCAAGGCTATTGGAATCCAGTTTATAATTTTTTTTCACGTCTGAAAGTGTATTCATAGTGCTGCCGTCCCATTCACCCAGACCAAGACTCCGTGCATAATAATAAACATTATTATCGGAATGAAGGATTGCCGAATCATTATTACAGGCAATACCCGACGGAGAAGAAAGAATATTATTAAAGACATTTATATTCCTTGCAAAACCTTTATTA
>CAILMK010000126.1 GCA_903835275.1 uncultured bacterium
GGAAGTTTTGTTTGTTGAGAAAAACGACAAGCGTAATCTGTTGAATTACCTCTTACAGGATAAGGAAATAAAAAGAGCCCTTGTATTCACCCGTACCAAGCATGGTGCTGATAAGGTGGTAAAGGAACTTGTACGCAGCGGCGTAAAGGCCGAGGCCATCCATGGTAATAAAGCACAGAATGCACGTCAGCGTGCATTGGAAGGATTCAAGGAAGGACGCTTGCGCATCCTTGTTGCCACTGATATTGCAGCACGCGGTATAGATGTGGATGACATTACACACGTGATCAATTACGAAATTCCTAATGAACCTGAAACATACGTTCACCGTATAGGAAGAACCGGTCGTGCAGGTGCCACAGGAAAATCTATTTCCTTCTGCGATGAAGAGGAACGCGCATTTTTGAAGGATATCCAAAAGCTTATCCGCAAGCCCGTTCCTATGAATGACCAGCATCCGTATGTATCCAATATTCCTATTCCTGCAACTTTGCTTCTTAACGAAACACCAATGCGCAGGGGTCGCGAACCAAGACCTGTAGTAGTGGGTAATCCACAAAAACACGGTGCAGCTCTAAATCAAAGTTCTTCAGGACCTGCGAAGGAAGCTCCGAAAAAGAGTTCTATACCATGGGGAAACAGCACGATTCATAAAAACAATATCGGCAGCAGCGGCGGAAGCAATAGTGGCGGACAACGAAACCAGGGCGGCGGACAACGCGGTCCTTCCGGTCCACCACGCGGTAACAGCAATGCTCCCCGCAATGACGGAAACAGTCCGGCACGCAGCAATAACGCAGCCCCACAAAGCGGTGCAAGTGAAGGCCGCAGCGGTTTCTGGAGAAATAAAAAATTCCAGGATAAGAAAGAAGGCGGAGGATCTTCGTCCAATTCATGGAAAGATTTATAAGCTAAATAAAACTTTATAAATGAAGCCCTGTCCCGATGAATCGGGACGGGGCTTTTTTATGCCTCTCCCCTAGCCCCTCTCCTATAAGAGAGGGGGACAGCTCAAACTCATATATAAGCGACTTGCGGAACAATAAAAATTAGACTAATTTAGCTGCTCAAATAGTTGAAATGATACCAAGCATTATCCTCAAAACCGAAGAAGCATTTTTTCTCATTCTGTCTTATTTTCTATTCACGAAAACAGGTGTAGCGATCTATTGGTATTTTGTATTCTTCCTGGCGCCGGATCTGAGTATGCTCGGGTATCTTGCAGGTCCTGCCGTCGGTGCATTCTTTTATAATCTCGGTCATCATAAAGCATTGGCGATTGCATTGTATCTGGCAGGAATATATTTTGCACTTCCAATTTTGCAAGCTACAGGATTGATCATGCTCGGACATTCCTCATTCGATAGAATACTCGGTTACGGACTGAAATATCCGGATTCATTTCAAAATACGCATCTGGGTAGGATTGGGAAGGAAAAATAAAAGGGAAATTTGCACAGCAATCTATTTCCAACATTGAAATAAACCTTGAATCAATATGAGTAAATCGTTTAAAATAATTTTGATTGTATTAAGTGCTGCATTTTGTATTTTCTTTTTGATAATAGCACCCATAATCAGTAAAAACTGGCATGCAAAAGTAAAAAGCATGCCGCAGAAATATATTTATGAAACATTTCACGGACCACCGAATATGGCTTTGGTAATTGAAGATTTGGATTTCAAGGATTCATTGATGGATTATTATGATAAAATCATAGCAGATACTTCCAGAAATCCAGTCTTTAATTTCCCCCTGAAAGCATTTCTAACACGAAGTCCCGTGTATGTAATGGGTTATAC
>CAILMK010000127.1 GCA_903835275.1 uncultured bacterium
AATAATCAGGGTTTGGGCGGTCAATTTCGTTCTGGTTGCTTGAAGTACTGCGGCTGCTTTGGCTGCTTTGTTCTGACGAGCTTTTAGGAGAAGAACTTTTGTTAGAAGAGTCCTTTGAATGGCTCTTGTCAGTAGTAAATCCGGTAACGGTATTGCTTGACTTTGCTGGGTTACTTTGCATGGATGAAGATCCGTGACTGGATGAACTTCCGTGTGATGATGAACCTCCATGACTGGATGAACTTCCATGTGTGGATGAACTTCCGGAAGAGGAAGGTTTACTTGTGCCTGAATTGCCTGAAGAGCTTGTTCCGCTTGGTGATTTACTTGAGCTTGAACTTCCTGAAGATGGTGTTTCTGAAGGACTTTTGCTTTTACTTGAACTACCGGAGTTTGTTTCGGAAGATGGTTTGCTTGAACTGGAATTTGAACTGCCGGAAGTGGATGTTCTGTGTGATTGTTGTCCACCTTCGTTGCTTTGAACGGGTGAACCTTTCTTAGTGTCTTTCATGATTATATAATTAAAGAGGTTTGAAAAAAAATTAGCGTTTAAAAATTATTTGTTTCCTGCTTTATTGAACGTCGTTCCTTATAATCGTCTTGTCGCTTATTGACGGTTCAAAGATGGGAATGAATGATTCCAATACCATTACACAATTCATGTAAATTGTTGTAATTTTTAATTTGCTGAGTTTTGCAAGGGAACTGCAAAAAAGAAAGCCATGGCTTACAGGCTATGGCTCGGTGACGATGATAAGAGAATATATATAGAGAGAGTGTGCGATTATTCCATTGTAATGCGTCAATTGCTATTGCGATGTTGACGATTCAAAATTGGAGGTATCGGGAATGCAAAGCGTTACATAACTTTGGGATTATCTTACAACTTTATATGAATTAGAAAAATAATTTGAATAGTGTTAAACTGGAAGGTACACATAGAACCGTGCACCAACATCCGGCACTCCTTCAGCCACTATGGTGCCATGATGATTTTCTACTATTTTTTTGCATATAGCAAGACCTATTCCCGTTCCCATATAGGCGGAATTGTCATGAAGACGCTTGAAAAGAAGAAAAATACTTTCAGCATATTCCTGATCAAAGCCAATGCCGTTATCTATGAAGGATAATTTGTAAAAGTTCTTATTGTCATTTTTTGAATAGTGGTTGGGAACATCTGCTGATTTTACAATTTCAGCATGTATCTGGATTTTCGGGGGTATTCCGGGCTTGCTGTATTTGATGGAATTACCGATAAGGTTCACCATTAATTGTTGAATTTGCTGCGGAATCACTTTCATTGTTGGCAATAACGATGCATCTATGGAAACATTTTTTTCCTCAATAAGCAGTGCAAGGTCTTGTTTTGCATATTCAAGCAATATGTTAAGATCAACAGGCTCCGCAGGTTTCTCTGCTTTATTGGTACGTGAATACATTAGCAGGTATTCAATCATGTTCTGCATTCTATCAGCGGACGCCCGTATGCGGGAGAGGTATTCATGGCCCTTCGGGGATACGCTATCCAATTCAGTCTCATATATCCTTGAAATAAATACCTGTATTTTCTGCAAGGGTTCCTGAAGATCATGGCTTGCAATATAGTTGAAGGAAGCAAGTTCATCATTTGCCCTTTTTAGTTCTGCATTTTGTTGTTCCATTTTGAAGGCATTTAGAGTGTCTTCAGTAACATCTATATTTACACCTATGATAATATCATTGCCTGAACTATCCCTGATCGTTTTGCCAATGGATTTGAAATAACGTAATTCTCCGTCACTTCGTATCACCCTGAAAAATGCCGCCGAAGCTTCATGCGTTTTAGATACTCTTTCTGCTTCTTTCCTTATATTATCCCTGTCGTCCGGATGAATAAAGTTAAAAAAATCCCCGGGAATTTCAAAATTCTTTGCCTCGGCTCGCAATAAATGATAATGATTGGATGAATAGTGAATTTTCCTTTTCTTGAAATCCCATTCCCAGTGGGATATTCCGGCAATATTTTCTGCATGTTCAAAAATGATCTGGTTTACCTGCAGTTTGTTGTTTAACTCGTTTTGCTTCGAAACATCCGAGTTTATTTTCAGGTATGAAAGAACAAAAACGAAAAGTGCAACGAGGACAACCAAGAAGGATGTAAAGGGTGTCAGCTGTAATTCATGTTCGTGCTTTCTTTCCTTATCTTTGAGGTGGCGTTCCTCATCCATGACCATGGAATTAACATACTTCCTGATCTTATCCATCGCAATTTTGCCACTGATCATTGACATTTTCAGCGCTACTCTGTCATGGGGACCAGTACTTTTGCTGTTAATTTTTAACGATGTACTTAGAATGGATAACCTGTCGTTTATTAGTGCAGTAAGGGTATCCATATCCTTATGAAATACAGGATTACCAGCTGTCAGTTTATCCAGTTTATCCAATGAATGATTGATTTTGGAAACCGCTTTCAGATAAGGCTCCAGGAAGGTGCTGTCGTTGGATATTATGAAACCACGTTGTCCGGTTTCAGCATCCTTCATAATGGAAACAACTTCTTCCAATCCCAAATGTACTTTTTGGGATTGTACTACCAGGGCACCTGTTTCATTCAAAGCCTGGATTTGCTTGTAGGACATTCCTGCAACAAAAAGAAGCATTATTATTGCGCAGGAAAACAGAATCCGGTACACCAGAGCAGATTGTATTTTGAATATTGGGTGCATCTTTAGTATCTGCGGTTATGTCACACGCTCATGAAAAAATTTTCCTTGTTCAATGGTGAGGTCTGGTATTGCCAGTTTACGGATACGACCTCAGAAAGTATTTTTTTGAGCTTAAGGAAATCATTAGGTTTTCTAATATAGATATTGGCTCCTTTTACGAATGCTTCCTCAATATCCATTTGGGATGCCGATGTGGAATATATGGCTACTGTCAAATAGCGAAGCCGCTCTTTTTCCCTGATTTCCTTCAGGCATTGCATACCATTCTTTTTAGGCATGTTCAGATCAAGGAATAGCATATCGGGCAAGGTTTCCGCACTTTCAAGATGGTTCATTAACTGGACACCGTCATTGAGTAGGACAATGTTTGTTTTGATCTTTACGCTTTCAAGGGCTTCTTTAAAAAAGCTTCTGTCGTCTTCATCATCGTCAGCAAGAATAATTCTGATTAGATCATCGTTTTGAGGGTTCATCGTACGTGCGGTTTAAAGGGTAAAAGTTAAAAATACAAAATTTATAGACACCGAATTAATAAGTTCGTTTAAACCAGGGGCCCTTTATTCTTTTTCATTCTTTCGTCTTTTATTAATAATGGACTGAAAAGTAGAAGGGGTCAATCCTGTTGTTTTCTTAAACTGCGTGGATAAATAAGCAACACTGCTATAGGACATTAAATAGGCAATTTCAGTGAGTGTTAACCGGTCTTCAATGATGAGTTGCTTGGCGCGCTCAATTTTTTGAAGTATGATGAA
>CAILMK010000128.1 GCA_903835275.1 uncultured bacterium
AATATTGAACAGGTCCAACTGAACCAGACCAGTACAAAAAATGATCTTCGCAAAAGCGTTGAACAGGCATATACGGATCTCAAGGGAGCGAATAAAAAATACATTGCCTCCCAGGAGCAGGTAAGCTATTCGCAAATATCCTATAATAATATCCTGGCAAGGTACAATGAAGGCTTCTCCACAGCGAATGATCTTTTTATAGAAAATGGAAACCTGGTTTCTGCAAAATCGCAGTTGATACAATCCAAATACGATTATATATTTAAACAAAAGGTACTTGATTTTTATCTGGGTAATCCAATTTCCCTCTAAACGCATACATCATGATGAAGAAACAATTTATAAGGATATTATTATTTGCCATACCGCTATCCTTGATAGTAGCGGGCACTTCTTGTAAAAAAGGCCTCTCTATAGAGTGGACTACAGCAAAAATTGAAAAGGGAGATGTGAATGTAAACGTCACTGCTACCGGTACGCTTGGAGCAGTGACCACCGTGCAGGTAGGTACGCAGGTTTCGGGGATCATTAATAAGATCAATGTTGATTTCAATTCAAAAGTAAAAAAAGGTCAGATCGTTGCGGAGATAGATAAAACGCCTTTAATTGCAGCATTGGAAGATGTCAGGGCAAGTCTTGCTAAGGCACACAGCACTGTTACACAAACATCCCGTGATTATGCACGGATGAAAAAGTTGCTTGATGTAAAAGCAATTGCCCAGTCCGACTACGATGCATCGCTTTCAAATTACGAAGTGGCTGTAGCGATTGAAAAATCGGCACGGGCACAATTGGACCGCGCACAAATAAATCTTGCGTATGCCACCATTTACGCTCCTATAAACGGTGTGGTTATATCCAGGGCAGTGGACGTGGGACAAACTGTGGCGGCGAGTTTCAGTACGCCAACACTTTTTACCATTGCCAATGACCTGACCAAAATGCAGGTGCTTGCCAGCGTGGATGAAGCGGATATAGGGCAGGTGAAACTCGCTCAGGAAGTATCCTTTACCGTGGACGCGTACCAGGCGGAAACTTTCAAGGGAACAGTGACACAAATACGTTTGCAGCCTACTACGGTTCAAAATGTAGTAACTTATACTGTGGTTATTGATGTGCCTAACAAGGATTTGAAATTAATGCCCGGTATGACGGCCAATATTACAGTGCATGTAGAAGATCATCCTGCAGTTCTAAAGGTACAGACCAAGGCGCTCCGTTTTATGCCGCCGGCAGAATATTACACGATTAATAAACTTACTCCTCCTGATTCTACAAAAAACAAACCGGTAAACGGCCCGAATTATTTCCTTCCCGGAACCAGGCAAAAGATATGGATGAAAGACAAGGATAATAAGTTGAGATCTCTGGAAGTAACCCTGGGCATTTCTGACGGGAACTATACAGAGGTACGTGGTGATATTAAAGAAGGTGATGAAGTAGTACTTGAAAGTGAAGTAAAGGGTAAGGCAGGTAGCGGAGGAATATTTTCACCACCACCAAGACAAAAAAAATAAGATGGGGAAAACAATTATTGAAGTGAAGCAACTTTCCAAAACCTATATGATGGGCGAGGTGATTGTGCGCGCGCTGATAGGGGTGGATTTAAAAATAGAAGAGGGAGAGTTTGTTGCTATAATGGGGCCGAGCGGCTCAGGTAAAAGTACCATGATGAATATCCTGGGTTGCCTGGATGTTGCTACTTCAGGTGAATATTTCCTTGACGGAATAAATGTGGCGAAGAATTCTGCGAATCAACTGGCTGAACTTCGCAACTTGAAAATTGGATTTGTATTCCAGTCCTATAACCTTTTGCCAAGGACTACAGCGTTGGAAAATGTGGAACTCCCCATGTTGTATAATTCAAAAATCAATAATAAGGAAAGGCGTGAAAGAGCAATGGAAGCGCTTAAGGCAGTAGGTTTGGATCAGCGGGCTACATCCATGCCTAACCAGCTTTCCGGCGGACAGCAACAACGCGTGGCCATAGCGCGCGCCATTGTAAATGACCCTGTACTTATCCTGGCGGATGAGCCTACCGGAAATCTTGATACAAGAACATCTTTCGAGGTTATGGAAGTATTTCAGAAGATGAATGCACTTGGAAAAACGATCACACTGGTAACCCATGAACCCGATATAGCGGCTTTTACCAGGAGAAATGTACATTTCAAGGATGGTGAAATATCCCAGGATATAATCGTTGAACATCCTTTGAATGCGCGAATGGAATTGGACAAGCTGCCTGTGAAGGTCTAAAGTTTATACATGAAAATAGGAAATCTTTTTAAAATAGCGTATCGCTCACTTGCAAAGAACAAGTTAAGGACTTTTCTGACCATGCTTGGGATTATCATCGGTGTTGGGTCCGTGGTTACCATGCTTGGCATTGGAGAAGGCTCCAGCAAAAGCATACAAAGCCAGATATCCGGATTAGGTACGAATGTAATAATCATTTCCCCGGGCTCGCAGAATTCAGGTGGCGTGCGTACGGAAGCAGGTTCGGGACAAAATCTTACCATGGAAGACCTGAATGCCATCGATCAGTTTTGCCCGGATATTTCAGCAATTACTCCCCTCATAAGTACAGTGGCTCAAACTGTTTATGGTTCACAAAACTGGCATACCTCTATTACAGGGATCACAGACCAGTACTTTGATGTAAGGAATGTGAGGGTAGTGGAAGGAAGCAATTTTTCTGCATCCGAAGAAAAAGGTGGTTCTAAGGTTTGTATCCTCGGAAGTACAGTCGTAAAAAACCTGTTTGGTGATGGTGCAAATCCCATAGGACAAACCATCAGAGTGAATAAAATCCCGTTTAGGATTATTGGGGTTTTGGAAACGAAAGGTCAGAATTTTGGACGTGACCAGGATGATGTCATCCTCGCGCCTTTTTATACTGTGCAGAAAAGGATGCTCGGGATAACGTATGTTCAAACCATAATGGCATCCG
>CAILMK010000129.1 GCA_903835275.1 uncultured bacterium
CGGATGAAAGCGGCATGCAAATGATGCCAGGCTCTAATGGCGAAACCTGGATGACAGGAATGAAAAATGATACGCTGATACTGCGTAAAGCAGATAAAAACGGCAAGCTTATCTACACAAAAATGATAGTTGCAAACTTGGGGACTTACCTGACTGCCACAGCAGACGCAGGATTTGTTTTCGCATTTGACAGCTCGGTTTATAACGCTTCCAGCAAGTACCGTGCGCTTATTAAGATAGACAGCAACGGGACCACCAAATGGACTATGGGATTTGATACTCTGGGAGATTTCACTTCTGCAAAACCCAGTGCCGATGGTGGATTAATGGTTACTACTGAAAATTATGGCGCTACCCAGGACAGAGGTACTTTTGTGAAAATTTCGAAGAACAATACTGTTGAATGGATGACCGTCTTTCGTCCGGATGTGGGAAATGGAAAAGTGAAAGCTTATATGCAAACTTCAGACGGAGGATTCCTTGTTGATGGCGGTGCTTATTCCGGCACTCAAACCTATACTTTTTACTTAAAGAAATTTGACAAAACCGGAAATCTGTTGTGGAAAAACGGAGGGGCTTATCGAATGAATATAGTTGAAACTCCAAATTCATATATTATCTTTAATACTACAACTACTACTGACCCCACTCCATATAATACCAATCTGCAGGAAATAACCAAATCTGGTCAATCCATCTGGACCAAAGTAATTGATTCAGTAGATGAATTTGCCGGAGGTACACTTATTGGCAAGGATATAATTTCATTGGGTAATGGCTACGCTATCCTCACTTATACTGATTCCGTAAAATACGGTTCTACAGAAGGGCATCTTATCCGAACAGATACCGCAGGAAATACATTATCGTTTAAATTCTTTGGGATGAATAATAATGCAAATCTCTCAAGTCTTGGAATGAGGGATTCCACTATCCTTATTTTCGGAAGCGGTAATCAAAGCGGAGATCCAAAAAGCTTTTACCTGATTGGAACCAAGGATGCTTCAACCCTTTACAGCGGCATTGAAGAAGCCAAAACTACTGCAACCAATGTGAGTGTTTTCCCAAATCCTTCCAGTGGAATTTGCAATATAAACTTGAGCAATCTTGAAGGAAAAACAAGAATTGAATTGTATGATTTAACCGGAAGGATCGTTTATCAAAACGCGAATGTAACAGGTAAATTATTCAGTATGGACCTTTCCGGTTTCAATTCCGGAACCTATATCCTGAAGGCAACGAACAATAATTCCGTGATCACAACCAAGTTGATAAAGGAATAATTATTCTTTGGAAATAGTTGAGAGGCGGGGCAGATGCTCCGCCTTTTTTATTTTCAAAAAACTAAATCTTTACCTGTTAAAAAACAACTTGAAATAAAATACCGGGCTTTTGAGTTTCGCCCTCAGGTCAAGATCAATAAACATATTGGTGAATATCTCCCGCAGTTGTTTATTCTTCGTGATCTTATTCACAACAAAATTAAACAGCCATGGTATGGAGGATAGCCTCTGGATATTGTGACTCAATTTTAATTCATTCCACAATTTTCCATAGATGATATCATCGTATTGTTTCAGGAATGTTGCAGAATAATTTTTCTGTTCAATGGCTTGTTTCGCAATACGAGC